>DATHSR010000311.1:0-2200 GCA_035464035.1 Desulfotignum sp.
GCATTGCCTTTTTGACGTTTCTTGCGAAGCTTCGCAAGAAACGTCAAAAAGGCAATGCCTGACCCCGCTTCCCGCTGACGGAGTCACAAACCCGGCAGGACGCAAGGCCGTCCCTGCCGGGTTTTTTTTGTCCCGGTCCCCGGCCTTCAGCCGGATGTAACATTCCTGTTTGCCACCGGTCATTAACTGTGATATGAAATTTTGATTATGACGCAGATTATCAGCATAGCCAATCAAAAGGGCGGGGTGGGGAAAACCACCACCGCCGTCAACCTGTCGGCGGCCCTGGCCGTGCTGGGCAAAAAAATACTGCTGGTGGACTGTGATTCCCAGGCCAATGCCACCACGGCCCTGGGGGTGGACAAACCGGAACTGGATGCTTCACTTTACCATGGGCTGATCGGCGAAGCCGATATCCAGGACCTTCTGCTTTCCACCATGCTGCCGAATCTGACCCTTTTGCCCGCCAATGTGGACCTGATCGGATTTGAGATCGAAATGGTGTCGGTTCCCAAACGGGAGGCCCGGTTGAAGCAGCTGCTGGCCCCGGTGGCGGACCGGTTTGATTATATTTTTATCGACTGCCCGCCGGCATTGAGTCTGCTGACCCTGAATGCGTTCGTGGCCGCCCATTTTGTATTGATCCCCCTTCAAAGTGAATTTTTTGCCCTGGAAGGCCTGGGCCAGCTCCTGGATACGGTGAAGCGGGTTAAATCATCTTTTAATCCGGGATTGAAGATCAAGGGGATTCTTTTGACCATGTTCGACCGGCGGACCAATCTGGCCCAGAATGTGATGACCGATGCCCGGCAGCATTTCAAGGACCTGGTGTTCAAAACAAAAATACCGCGGAACGTGAAACTGGGGGAAGCACCCAGTTACGGTCTGCCGGTTTTATTATATGACAGGCAGTCACAGGGAGCGATAGAATATATGGCATTTGCCAGGGAGCTGCTCAAACGATGATGAGTAAGAAAAGCAAGAAAACCGGCCTGGGCCGGGGTATTTCCGCACTGATTCCCGATTTTGACATGGATGTCCAGAAAAGCTCCGGGAATTTTTTCATGTGCCCGGTGGACGAGATCGCCCGCAACCGGTATCAGCCCCGGACCGATTTCAATGAGGAAGAGCTGGCCCGGCTCAGGGACTCGATTCTCCAGCAGGGGATCCTGCAGCCGCTTCTGGTGCGCCACATGAACGGCACCTATGAACTCATCGCCGGCGAACGGCGTCTCCGGGCGGCAAAGGCGGCCAGTCTGACCCATGTCCCGGTGGTGGTGAAGGATTTGACCGATGAGCAGGTCCTGGAAGTCTCCATAATTGAAAATATCCAGCGGGCAAACCTGAATGTACTGGAGGAAGCAGAAGCGTATTCCAGGCTGATTGAAGAATTCGGCTATACCCAGGAAAAAGTGGCCCGGAAAATCGGCAAGAGCCGTTCCACCATTGCCAATCTGCTCCGGCTGCGGGGACTGCCCGATAAAATCAAGCAAAGCCTGCTGGCCGAAGAGATTTCCATGGGCCATGCCCGGGCACTGCTGGGTGCCGGGTCCCGGGAGAATCAGCTGGCCCTGTTTGACCAGGTGATCCGCCGGAAACTGTCTGTCCGTAAAACCGAACAGCTGGTGAATGACGCCAAACAGGCGGTACTGAAGCCTGCCGCCAGGCTCCCCGCCCAGGAGCAGGTTTTTCTGGAGAATACCTGTTCCCGGATATCCCACCAGATCCAGTCCCCGGTGAAAATCCGCAAGAACGGGGAAAAAGGCAGGATTGAAATCAATTTTACCTCTCAATCGGAATTTGCCCGGCTGGTGGCGCTGCTGATCAATATTTCATGAGGATTACTGTCGCCAAAACCGCCGGGTTCTGCATGGGGGTCCGGCGGGCCGTGGATATGGTGCTGGATGCCGCCAATGGCTCCGGTACCCCGATCTTTACCTACGGGCCCCTGATCCACAATCCCCAGGTTCTGGAAATGCTGGCGGCCAAGGGCATCTCCCGGCTGGACGCCATTCCGGAAAAAGGAGAGGGCATTGTTCTGATCCGGGCCCACGGGGTGCCGCCTGAAGATGAAAAAGCCCTGGAAAAAGCAGGGTTTACAGTGATCAACGCCACCTGCCCCCGGGTGGTCAGTGTCCAGGTGATCATCGAAAAATTTGCACAAAAAGGCTATGCGGCCATCATTGTCGGCGATAAGAAC
>DATHSR010000312.1:0-2140 GCA_035464035.1 Desulfotignum sp.
CCGTGGATATGGTGCTGGATGCCGCCAATGGTTCCGGCACCCCGATTTTTACCTACGGACCCCTGATCCACAATCCCCAGGTTCTGGAAATGCTGGCATCCAAGGGCATTTCCCGCCTGGACGCCATTCCGGAAAAAGGCGAGGGCATTGTTCTGATCCGGGCCCACGGGGTGCCGCCTGAAGATGAAATCGCCCTGGAAAAAGCAGGATTTACAGTGATCAACGCCACCTGTCCCCGGGTAGTCCGGGTCCAGGTGATCATCGACAAATATGCACAAAAAGGATATGCCGCCATCATTGTCGGCGACAGGAATCACCCCGAGGTGAAGGGATTGCTGGGATATGCCCGGGGAAACGGATATACCGTCACCGGCCTGGAACAGCTGCCGTCGCTGCCGTCCTTTGAAAACGCGGTGGTGGTGGCCCAGACCACCCAGAACACGGTGTTTTATGATGCGGTGAAAAACTGGTTTGCGGCAAACCGGCCCCATTACCGGGTGTTTGACACCATCTGCGGGTCCACGGAACGGCGCCAGGAAGAGGTGAGGCATCTGGCTGCCACCCATGACGCCGTGATCGTGGTGGGGGGAAGACAGAGCGGCAATACCCGGCGCCTGGCCCAGGTGGCGGCCCAGAGTCATGCCCGGGCCACCCATATCGAGGATGTGTCTGAAATCGATTTTGCGGCCCTGGCGGGAACACGGTCCATTGCCATTACCGCCGGGGCGTCCACCCCCAACTGGATCATCACCGACACCTGCGACAAAGTGACCCGGCATCTCCAGCACCAGCGGCCGGTGGCAGGGTTTATATCCAAAATCCAGGAGGTGCTGCTCAAAACCAACCTGCTGCTGGCCCTGGGGGCCGGCAGCCTGACCTATGCCTGTTCCGTGGTCCAGAAACTGCCCCACACACTGGTTCACGCCGCCATCGCCATGCTCTATGTGCTGTCCATGCAGGTGCTCAACAATATCTTTGCCATTAAATCCGATGCCTACAACCGCCCGGACCGGGCGGTGTTCTACCGGCGGCACCGCAATCTTCTGGGAGCCCTGGCGGTGTTTTCCGGCGGGGCCGGGTTGTATCTGGCCTTCACAACCGGCATGACCTCGTTTTTCATTCTTCTGGTCATGAGCCTGCTGGGGCTGGCCTATAACCTGAAGATCTTTCCCCGGGGGGTGAGCAGAAAACAGATCCGCCGGATCAAGGACATTCCCGGATCCAAAACCATCCTGATCACCATGGCCTGGGGCGTTGTCACCAGCATCCTGCCGGCAGTGGACACCAGCAGTTCCCCGGCATGGATGGCCGTGGCGTTTTTCTATGCCGCCGGCCTGGTGTTCAGCCGTACCGCGGTGTTTGATATCATGGCCATCCAGGGGGACCGCATTGCCGGCAGAGAGACCCTTCCCATTCTTCTGGGAGAAAAAAAAAGTTTTTTTCTGATCCGGTGTGTCCTGGTGTCTGTGGTGGGTCTGCTGGCAGGCGCCTGGCTGACGGGCCTGCCGTTTTCCATCACATTTCTGCTGGCCCTGGTGCCGGGCCTGCTGCTGCTGCTGATCCGGTCCTTTGAACGGGAAAAACGGGTGTCCGGGATCCAGGTGGAATTTCTGATTGAGTCTTCATTTCTGCTGACCGGAGGGCTGGTGGCCGTTTTTCAGGAAAGCATCCGGTCGATTTTCTGATCTTTTTCCTGCCACAGCTGGTTGAGCCACTGGCAAAACCGCTCCCTGAAATCCGGGTCGTTGAAGTAATCCCCTTTGAGCTGCCATCCGGCATCCAGCAGTTGAAAATCCACGATGATCTTTCTGGTTCTGCCGGAGATAAACGACCAGAAACTGGGCACCCCGCCGGGATACACAATGGTCACATCCAAAATCTTGTTCAGGCACTGGCCCATGGAACTGAGCACAAAGGCGATGCCGCCGGCCTTGGGCGTGAGCAGATGTGAAAAGGCGGAGTGTTTTGCCTCTTGCGGGGTATACCGGGTGCCTTCCACAAAATTCATGATGGAAACAGGGGTATGCCTGAATTTGAGGCAGGCCATTTTCGTGCGTTCCAGATCTTTTCCCTTGAGGTGAGGATATTTTGCCAGAAATTCTTTGGAATACCGTTTCATGAAGGGAAAATCCAGGGCCCA
>DATHSR010000313.1:0-4182 GCA_035464035.1 Desulfotignum sp.
AAAGTATGGGGTTCATGTCCACATGGGGAGGGATGCGGGCGGCCTGGGCCTGAACGATCTGTGCCCGGCCCATCTCCAGCCCTTCCGGGGTGATGCCTGAATTGTTGGACATGTTCTGGGCCTTGAATGGCGCCACTTTCTGCCCCTTGTCCGCCAGGTAGCGGCAGATGCCGGCGGCAATGATGCTTTTCCCCACATCTGATCCGGTTCCCAGGACGGCAATATGCGGCGGGCTCATTTCTCAATCCCTTTCCGGGCGCGCACACCCTGTTGAAAATAATGCTTGATCTCCCGCATTTCAGTCACCAGGTCGGCCCGTTCGATCAAAGCCGGTGTGGCACCTCTGCCGGTGATCACCAGCTCGACATGATCCGGTTTCAGGTCAATGAGCGCCAGCAGCTCCTCCTGGGAAATCAGCCCGCAGGTAACCGCCACATTGCCCTCGTCCACAATGACCAGATCATGTGTTTTTTCCATAAGCACCTGGCGCAACCGTTCATACCCCGCCCGGGCGGCCGTTTTTTCCTGTTCCGACGGGGTACCTTTCACAAATTTTCCCATGCCGAACTGTTCCACCGTGACATTTTCGAACCGGGACAGGGCCTGTATTTCAGAGTAATCTCCCTGCTTGAGAAACTGGCCCACAAACACGGCCAGGCCGGCACCGGCCCCCCGGACCGCCAGACCAATGCCCGCGGTGGTCTTTCCTTTTCCATTTCCCGTATAAATCTGCACGTACCCTTTCATCATGCCTCCTGGCTGTTTTCTGCCGCGATCCAGGGTGTCCGGGACGGTGTCACGGCATATTTGTCAGTATATCCCCGGGGCGTAAAAATAAAATCCATGTACCGGACCGATGTGCTGGAACCGATGAACAGCACGGTCTGCATCCCCACATCAGCCGTATGCATCTGGTCCAGCCGGGTGAACGTGAGGGTCTGGTTGTCCCGCATGGCACCGGTGACCACCGCCACCGGCACGGCCCCATCCCGATGGGCCAGGATCAGTTCCTGGGCCCGCTGGAGCTGCCAGGTCCGTTTTCTGCTCCTGGGATTGTAGATGACAAGGACAAAATCCGCCATGGCGGCACAAACCAGTCTTTTTTCAATCATGTCCCATGGGGTCAGCAGATCACTTAAGGAAATGGCGGCAAAGTCATGGGTCAGCGGGGCCCCGGCCAGCGCGGCCCCGGCGGCCAGAGCCGGAATGCCCGGCACGATTTCCAGCGTCAGTCCGAAGGCTGTCTTCACGCCGGCTTCCGGTTTCAGCGCCGTATCAGGTTCTTTGCCTTGAGACAGGGGTGTTGCCGGGCAAGGCGGCCGAAAAACCGGGATCTGTTTTTTACGGCAGATTTCAAATACCAGTCCGGCCATGGCGTAGATGCCGGGATCTCCGCCTGAGACCAGGGCGCAGGTCCGTCCGGAAAGGGCTTCGTTGATGGCCATTTCCACCCGGTCCACCTCTTTCATCATGCCGGTGGAAATAATTTTTTTGCCGGCAATCAGATCCCTGATCAGGTCAATATAGGTGGTATATCCGGCAATAGACTCTGACTGGGCAATGACCGTCACAGCCCGATTAGACATGTGGGCCAGATGTCCGGGCCCGGTGCCTACCACATAGAGCCGGTTTCCTGAAGGGCCACGGCCAGGGTCACATCCCGGTTTTTCTGCTTGGGCAGGATCAGTGTGCCGTTGCCGGCCGCCAGAATTGCTGCTGCTTCGCATACGCTGGGTACTCCTAAATGTTTTTCAACCATTTTTGACGGGGTCTGGATGGTTTTTACCGAAGAAAGTTGCCGGGTGTCAAAAAACTTTATCGGCAGGGTTAAGTGGCCGGCCAGGGCCAAAAGCCCGGGCTCATCCTGTTTGATGTCGCTGGTGGCCAGGACACCGACACAATGCCGGCTGATGCCGGCGCAGGCCAGGGTGGTGGTGAAAAAATCGGCAAGAAGATCAAAGGGGGTCTGCCGGTTGCAACCGATCCCCACTGCCAGGACCCGGGGCCGCAATACCAGGGTTTCACGTGAAACTTTCTGGTGCCGCCAGTCGCAGACAACCAGGGGCAGATCGCTGTTTGTGTTGTCTATCCAGTCTTGTGAAATCCAGGGGGAAAGAATTTCCAGCGGATCCTGGAGCCGGATTTTTCTGCGCTCAACAAACGCCATGTTAATGGTTTTGATGGTCCCGGGGGTTTCGATGAACAGGTTCAGGTTTTCAGCCAGCAGGTCAATGGCGGGCAGACCATTCACATCGGTTGCCGTGGTGATCACCGGTGTTGCTCCCAGGAGCCGGGCGATCTGCCGGGTGTATCGGTTGGCCTGCCCCACGTGGCCGGATACCAGACTGACCGCATGGCAGCCCTGGTCATCCACCACCACCACGGCAGGGTCAGAAAGTTTCGACACCAGCAGCGGTGCCAGAATCCGCACGGCAATGCCGGTGGCAAAGAAAAACACATGGCAGTCATAGGCATGGAATCGCTCGGCAACCGCAGATGACAGTTTGTGAAACACCTGGATTTTCGAATCGGCATTCCCTAGCGGAACCGGGTCTTTTTTTACCTGATTGTCGCAGCCAGGGGTTTCGGGTGCGTCAGCGGATGTCCTGGAAAATGCGGTGTCTGCTGCCAGACGGGAACTGACAAACAGGTGAACCTGTTTACCATGTCGGCACAGGGCTTCCCCCAGCCGTTTGCCATTGGGGGTGAGAACCCATACCGCCAGGCGGTCCGGCAGTGCCGGTTCATTCTGCGGCACTGCGGTATCCATGGGAAAATCCGGGATCATACAGTTTGGATTTGATCAGGTCCTGATTTTTTTTGCAAACGCTCACCGCCTTGCCCGCAATGATGAGAGCATGGCGGGTGATCTGGTTTTCCCGGCAGGTTTTGTCCAGATCTTTGATTTTGCAGAACACAATCTTTTCTTCAGGATGGCTGACCTTGTACGCAATGGCGCACCAGGCATCATTTCCGTAATGGGCCGCCAGGGTGCGCTGAACTGTCAGGGCATGGGCGGCACTCAAATAGATGGCCATGGATGCCTGGTGGGCCGCCAGTCGGTCCAGGCTTTCGGCAACCGGTACAGGCGTCCGGCCGGAAATCCGTGTCAAAATAAGGGTCTGGGTCATTTCGGGCAGGGTGTATTCCATGGACATGGCAGCGGCCGCCGCAAAGGCCGCCGTGACACCGGGAATCACTTCAAAGGGAATGTGTCGCGCCTCCAGGGCCTGCATCTGCTCAAAGATCGCACCATAGAGAGACGGATCTCCGGTGTGAAGGCGTACCACCTGTTTGCCCGCCTGATAAAAAGTGCAGAGGGTATCTACAATCTGATTCAGGTCCAGCCCCGCACTGGAAAGGGTCTGGGTTTGAGGCCCTTTCCAGCAGAGCACCGATTCAGGTACCAGGGATCCGGCATAAAGGATCACATCGGCCCGGGCCATCGCTTTCATGGCTTTGACAGTGATCAGGTCCGGATCTCCCGGACCGGCGCCGGCAAATATGACGGGAAAAAAAGAACAGGTCATGAAAAATCCTTACAGTTTGGGTTTGGTGCCGGAAACAATCCACACCGGGTTCAATCCCTCCAGCCGGGTGCCGTAAGGCATGGCCCGGGATCGGGAAATCTGGACCTGGATCATTTCCGGGTTGAACCGGTTTTGATTTAGCCAGTCAAAGGCCTGTGCCATGGTCTGGATCAGCACGGTATTGACCACAAGGATGCCGGTTTCCACAAGACAGTTGCCGGCGGTGTCCAGGATGGTGTCCAGACGGCTGCCTCCGCCGCCGACAAAAATCCGGTCGGGCCGGGGCAAAAACTCCGCGCCTGCCGGAAAATCCATATGTTTTACAAGGATATTGGGACAGTGAAACTGTTTGATATTATGGACGATATCCGGCAATCGGGACGGGTTTTTTTCAATGGCGACCACCACGCCCTCCGGGATGGTCAAAGCGGCTTCAACGGCCACGGATCCGGACCCGGAACCGATATCCCAGAGCACATGATCTTTTTTTGTCAGTTTCAGTTTGGAAAGCACAATGCTGCGGATCTCAGATTTGGTGATCAGACCGTTCGCATGGGTGAACCGGTCGTCTGCCATGCCCGGGTGTGTTTCATGTGAAACATCATCCATAATGAACCCGGCCTGTCTTAACAGGATCACCACATTGGGGTGG
>DATHSR010000314.1:0-2796 GCA_035464035.1 Desulfotignum sp.
GCATGGTTTCGTCTCCTGTCAGCACAATGAAAACCGCCGCAGCCATGGAAAGAATAACCGCAGCAAGGGCAAGGGGCTGCCGGTGCTGCCGGAAAAAAGCCAGGCCGGTTTGGGCCAGGGATAAAAGCCAGAGAATCCACACCCCCCGGATCCAGGATTCCAGCATGGGGGTTCCGGCCATGCCCCCGGCCATCATTGCGGCAATGGCCCCTGCCAGCAGGACTGGCACCACAGCCCGGTGTGCCAAAAACTGCGGCAGCAGCCGTTGGTCCGCCATGTGGCCGGCATTGATCCGGCAGGCTGAAAACAAGGCGTTCATGGCCGCCAGGGTCCCGAAAATCACCATGCCACCCATGATGATCCGGCCCGGGTCTCCGGCGGCATGGCGGGCCGCCATCAGGTGGGGGATACTGGAATGGGCCAGCCGGTCCATTGGAACGTGCCGGATGAAGGTCAGTGCCCACAGGGCGAACAATATCCCGGCACCCAGGACCGACAGGACCAGGGACCGGGACAGGGTTTTCCGGCCGGACGGGGCAAAAAACCCCAGATCCATGCCGATCCATAGCAGAAAAGGCAGACAGACAAATCCGGGATCCGGAACCTGTTTCCAGGGTGACGCCGGCATCTGCGGGTCGCCGGGCCACAGTCCGAAAACCAGCAGGATCATCATTCCCAGCACCACCACGGAAACAAAGAACACCTGGAAAACGGTGCCCATTGAAACCGGGGCCAGGTTTAGCAGGAGCAGTCCTGCCAGCAGCAGAAAGGCAAACCCGAAATTGGGAAACCAGTGGAAAAAGATCTCGTTGAACACAAATCCCGCAGACACCAGAATACCTGTGGACAGAAACAGGGTGGCACAGAGTCTGACCACCAGAGGAAGGTAGATTGGCACCGAGCCCAATGATCGCTGAATAACCCGGTTTTCAGCAACGGTATCACATCGGTTTTCATCCAGGCGGGCAAACATGGCGGCAAATATCAGAAAAACCGCCATGGCCGGCAAGAGCAGGACAATGCTGAAATATCCGGTATGGCCGGCAATATTTCCCAGCATCGCCAGGGTGTCCGGAGACAGGGCAATACCCAGGCTCAAGGCTGCCGGAACAAGGGAGTGAATCGGTTTCATGGGGCCCTCCGTGCCGTTTTTCAGGTGGTGTGCCGGTGTAACGGCTGGTCGCTGAAACAGCGGTTTTCTTATAAAAGCCCGGTCAGTTGAACCAGATATCGTTTTCCAGATAGGCCTGGTCCAGTTTTTCCTGGTGCCGCTTGAGCGCATCCCCCATATCCGATGCCAGGGTATGGAGCAGATAGTGGATCAGGCTGATCATGGACACCGGTGTGCCCAGAAACGGGATGCTTTTCTGGGGGGTGATGAGGATATGGTCACTGAACTGGACCAGGGGACAGGCAGAACTGTCTGTAATCAGAATCTGGCACAGGCCCTGTCGCCGGGGAATCTTTCCCAGGCGCACCAGCTCGTTGGGGTACCGGGATGTGGCAATGACCACCACCACCGATCTTGGCGGGGCAAAAATCAGCTGATCCATGCAGGTTCGGTCACTGCCGTTGAGGATGAACACGCAGGTGCGCAGTTTTGACAGGGTCCACCCCATGTAGTGGGCGGACGAATAAGACAGCCGGGATCCCATGACATACACGGCAGGTGCGGATTTCAGGGCGCTGCGGACCGCCGTCGCCACGGCCGGGTCGATGGTTTTGTGCATGGCCCGGATGCTTCGGATATCTTCATTGATAAGCCGGTCCAGTTCCGCATCTTCACTGCCGGCCACCAGATGGCTCATCTTTCCCCGTTCCACCAGGGTCAGTTCCCGGTCGATAAGATCCCGCAACGTGTTGATGAACACCGCATAGTTATTGAACCCCAGCTGGCGAACAAACCGGACCACGGTGGCTTCGCTGGTGTCCACGGCCGCTGCCAGCTGCCGGGTGGTCATGAACACCGCCTTGTCCGGGCTGGACAGGACAAAGTCCGCCAGGCGCCGGCCCTTGGCGGCCAGGGTGTCATATTTTTCCTGGATAATGGTTTGCAGAAATCCGGAGGGTGTTGTCATGGGTCATCCATTTGTCAGAGGTTCAGGTTGTGTGACATGTTCCCGGACAATCGACTGCATTGCCGGGGCCCAAGCCTGCCGTGTTGTAACAAAAACCATCAATTATGGCAAGAAATAAAAAAAAGATGGTTTTTGTTACGCTTGTGTTGACACACAGGCCGGACCATGACATAAAATACAGGCAGGTGGGTTACCACTGCAAATAAGATGCAACCCCAAACCCCAGGGAGAAACAGATGAATTTAATGGGATTACAGGGCGGTCAGTACGCACCGCTTTCTGAAAAACAGGTAGAAACCCTTCACAACGCCGCATTGACCATTCTGGAAAATACCGGCATTACTTATGAGTCAGGACTGGACGACACCGTGGCACTGCTGGAGAAAAGCGGGGCAGCGGTGGACCGGGATAAGAGACGGATCCGGTTACCCCAGGACATGGTCTCCACCTGGATCAAAAAGGCCTCGCAAGAGGTGGTGCTGTGCGGCCAGAATTCCGAATACGACCTTCATTTGACCGAAGACCGGGTCCATCTGGGGACCGGCGGGGCTGCCATCAAGATTCTGGATCCGGACACCGGTGATGTCCGGGCCACCACCCTGGATGATCTTCACAAGGTGTCCCGCCTGGTGGACCAGCTCAAACATATCCATTTTCTGGTCCGTCCGTGCATCCCCACGGACATCGATGAAAAAGATTATGACATCAACATGTTCTA
>DATHSR010000315.1:0-1579 GCA_035464035.1 Desulfotignum sp.
GATCGCCCGGGCGAACAGCAGCCCCCCCGCCAGAAAACCCAGGCTGAAACACCCCAGAAAAAGGATGGCCTCCAGTTGAAAAAAAGGCAGGGCAGAGATGGCGGAAAGCACATCATAATACGCCCCCATCAGGATCAGAACCAAAGACCCGCTGATGCCGGGCAGCACCATGGCGGAAATGGAGATCGCCCCGCACAGGGCCGCATACAGATATTCGGTGCCTGCCGCCGGCAGTGCGGGGCCGGCGGCATCACTGTCCGGCAGGTGCCCGGGTTTTAGGGCCCGGCTTTCATAGATTGCCTGAAAGACGGCGGATTTGTGCTGCATCCTGTCATAGGGATTGACCTGGACATACACCATCACCGTCAGGGCCGACCCCAGGCAGGCAACACCGACCCACTGCCACCGGAACCGCTTCACCAGCCGGATTGGAATCAGGACGGACACCAGGATCAGGCCGAAGAAAAAAGCATAGGTCAGTGAAAAATAATGGGTCAGCAGCAGCTTGACCAGTGTGGAAAGCGCTAAAATGGCCATGACCGCCCCCAGGATCAGCCGGGCCAGAAACGCGGCATCGTTTTGCCGGCAGAACGCCGCGATATTCCGGGTGGTGCCGTTTCTCCCCAAATGCCGCAACCAGTTTCCCGCCAGGTTGAGAGCCTGCAGCAGCAGGGGGCGGCGGATGCGGTTGATGACGGCAAAGACCCGCTCATAGATGTTGAAAATCAGCAGAAAAGTGCCCCCGGAAACCCCGGGAATGATATTGGCGGCCCCCAGGCAGAACCCCATGAGCAGCTCCCTGAGGTTATTCATCCCACCCGTGCTGGCCGATGAGTTTGACGAACCGGCAGCCGCCCAGGTTCTCCTGCCGGATCCCGGTGTCGGTTCTGGTGAGCTTGATCAGCTCCTGGGTGAAGTGCCCCCCCACCGGCATGACCAGTCGTCCGCCCGGGGCCAGCTGCTCCACCAGGGGCGGGGGGATCTTGTTTCCGCCCGCCGTGACCATGATGGCGTCAAACGGGCTTTCCTCTTTCCAGCCCTGGGTGCCGTCGGAATACCGGGTCACGATGTTGTGGATCTTGAGCCGGTCGAACAGTTTCCGGGTCTGGCGGTACAGGACGGGGTTCCGCTCGATGGTATAAACCTTGTAGACGATACGGGCCAGGATGGCGGCCTGGTAACCGGAGCCGGTGCCGATCTCCAGGACCTTTTCATGTCCTTTCAGCTCCAGGCTCTGGGTCATCTCGGCAATGATGTAGGGCTGGGAGATGGTCTGGCCCTCGCCGATGGGAAGCGGAAAGTCGCCATATGCGGTTTCCATGAGGGCTTCGCTCACAAACAGGTGCCGGGGGACCGCGGTCATGGCGCTGATCACCAAAGGATCGGTCACGCCCCTGGCAATGATCTGGCGCTCTACCATTTCCTGGCGCCACCGGGCAAATTTTTTGGGCACGTCATTCATGAGCCCCTTCATACCAGCATGTTCCGGCTGCGTCAAGCAGATACCTTTTGAACCGGTGATTTGGTGAAGACCCGTGGCGGGGGGCGGGTGCCGGTCTCACCCTTTGCCTTGTTTCAC
>DATHSR010000316.1:0-1525 GCA_035464035.1 Desulfotignum sp.
CGGTATGCGGGGTTTTCCTTTCACGGCCGGGTGGATGATTTCAAGACCATTGTGGATGATTATGACTGGGATTTCTGCCAGATCCAGTACAACTATCTGGATGAACAACACCAGGCCGGTACGGAAGGACTGAAATACGCGGCACGGAAAGATCTGGGCGTGATCGTGATGGAGCCGCTGCGGGGAGGAAATCTGGGCGTTCCCCAGCCCCCGCCTGAAGTGGCCCGGATCTGGGAAAGCGGTCAGGTGCCCCGCACCCCTGTGGAATGGGCCCTGCGGTGGGTGTGGGACCACCCCGAGGTCACGGTGGTGCTGTCGGGCATGAATGAAGAAGCCCATGTGGCGGAAAACCTGAAGATCGCCGCATCCGCCTTTCCCAACTCCCTGACCCCGCTGGAAAAAGACCTGGTGAAACAGGCGGCCGATACCTACCGGCGCCTGATGGCTGTGAACTGCACCGGATGTGAATACTGCAAACCCTGTCCGGAAGGCGTGAACATTTCCGGGGCCTTCGAGATCCTCAACAAGCTGCACCTGTTCAAAAACGAACCCGAGGCCCGGTTCATGTATGCGGTCAGATGCGGGGATATCTTCAGCGGCGGCCAGATGGGGTATGCCTCCCAGTGCATCCAGTGCGGGGAATGCCTGGACAAGTGCCCCCAGGGGATCGCCATTCCCGACATGCTCGAACAGGTGGCGGCGGACCTGGAAGATGACAAGACCCTGGAACGCCTGGCCATGGGCAAAAAAATGCTGAACATGTAATGGCGGATGACAACCTGTTTTCGCCCATGCCCCAAACAAATCCGTCACCGGCGCCTGTTCTGACCGGCATTGAAGCCGGCAGGAAAAAGATGTATCATTCATTCAAAAACAATAAAAAAGAGGCTCCTATGTTACACGTTTATGCTGCCAGCTGGTGTCCGCACTGCACCCAGACCATCGAATTTTTAAAAGAGCACGGCATTGGATTCACCTATATTGAAATTGAAAACCAGCCCCAGGAGATCATTGAAAAAATCATCCAGGTCAACGGCGGGGACGACTGGGTGGTGCCCACCCTGGAATATAACGGAAGATGGCGGGAAGGCCGGCTCGTTGATGAAATGACGCTGCGCTCCGACCTGCAGGCACTGGGTGTACCGATCTGAGATCAACCACGTAAAAATTTATGGAGATTCAAATGAAAGTGGTCTTTTTAGAGGGCAGTGCCAGAAAAAATGGAAACACCGCCAGGGTACTGACCTGGGTGGAAGAAGAGCTGCAGACCCTTGGCCATGAAGTCGATCGCATTTATCTGCATTCAAAAAATTTAAAAGGATGCATGGGATGCGGCAAGTGCAAGGAAAAGCCGGTGCCCACAGGATGCATTCAAAAGGATGATATGCCTGAAGTCATGGAAAAAATGGTGGGCTCGCAATTGACAATTTTCAGCTCTCCCCTTTATTTCTGGGGATTCTCAGCCCAGATAAAAGCGGTGATCGATAGAACATACAGTCTCTATACCAACGCCAACCAGCCCGAT
>DATHSR010000317.1:0-2837 GCA_035464035.1 Desulfotignum sp.
CCCCACTCTGAAAGAAACGTCAAAAAGGCAAGGCCTGACCCCGCGCTAGTCCTGATAGGTTTCCTTTATTTTCAGGATGTCGGTCTGGGCGGAGAAGAACACGTCCACCACCTTGGGGTCAAAGTGCATCCCGCAGCCCTGTCTGATAATGTCATAGGATTTATCAAGGGGAAACGCCTCTTTATAGGGCCGTTTGGAGGTCAGGGCGTCAAACACATCCACAATGGCCACAATACGTCCCGCCAGAGGGATCTGCCTGCCTTTGAGCCCCCTGGGATAGCCCGAGCCGTCCCATTTTTCGTGGTGGGTCAGGGCCACGATCTCCCCCAGCCGGATAATGCCGGTGCTGGACCCTTCCAGAATGCGGGCCCCCATAACGGTGTGCTGTTTCATGACAGCCCACTCCTCGGGATCCAGTTTTCCCGGTTTCAGCAGGATGCGGTCCGGAATCCCGATTTTGCCGATGTCATGCATGGGGGTGGCATACAAAATGGATTCGGTGACCCTTTTCCCAAGCCCCATGTGCCGGGCGATGGCCGCCGCATAGTTACTCATGCGCTGGATATGGGACCCTGTATCTTCATCCTTGTATTCCGCGGCCCGGGTCAGCCGGTAAATGGCTTCAAGGGATACGGATTTGATGCGGTCAAACGCCTCTTTCAGATCCCGGGTCCGTTCGGCCACCGCAGACTCCAGTTCCCGCTGATGATCGCGCATATAATCGTTGTAGGCTTTCACCTTGACCAGAGACGCCACCCGGGCCCGCACCTCTGTCTTGTCCACCGGCTTGGTCAGAAAATCATCGGCCCCGGCTTCAATGGCTTTTATCCGGTCTTCGGTGGCATGCAGCGCGGTCACCATGACGATGGGAATGATTTTTGTCCCAGGATCTGATTTCAACCGGAAAGCCACCTCATACCCATCCATTTTGGGCATCATGACATCCAGCAGGATCACGTCCACCCGCTCTTTTGACACCACGTCCAGGGCCTGTTCCCCGTCCCCGGCGGTCCGGATATGGTAGCCTGCGGGCAGCAGCATCGCCTCCATCAGACGCAGGTTCCGGTCTTCATCATCCACCACCAGTATGGTTGGCCGGCCGGTCATCATCTGTGCTTTTGCTCCCGGTTCACTGCGGATCATCCGGCAGGTATTCCCGGATCTTTTCTAAAAACGCATGCAGCCGAAACGGCTTTGAAATATAGTCATGGCACCCGGCTTCCAGTATTTTTTCCCTGTCCCCGGGCATGGCATTGGCCGTCAGGGCCAGCACCGCGATATGCCTTGTGGCGTCATCCTGCTTGAGCATCCGGGTGGCGGATATGCCGTCCATGACCGGCATCTGAATATCCATGAGGATGAGATCCGGCTGATGCTGTTTTGCCAGCGTAACGCCCTGGCGGCCGTCCACGGCCTCGAAAACCGTATACCCTCCGTATTGCAGCACATCCCGGTACAGTTTACGGTTCTGCGGTTCATCTTCAACAATCAGGATGGTTCTGGTGTTTGTTTCCTCCATGGGGTTATCCTTGTTTATATGAAAAACCGATCGATACTGCAATCGGTGGTTGTCCGGGTCCTGCGTCTGTCAGAACCGGTGTGTCAATCATCGCTGCCGGCCTGTGAGAGGTCCTGCGTCCTTGCCTGATTCACCGGAATGATGAAAGAAAAGGTCGATCCTTTTCCCTGACCCTCGCTGACCAGAAATATTTTTCCGCCGTGAAGCGTCACCAGGTCCCGTGTGAGGGGCAACCCCAGGCCGGTGCCCGGGCTTTTGTCCTGTCTGGTGCGGTAGATCTGGAAGAACGGCTCAAACACCTTTTCCTGATAGGCCGGATCGATGCCGATGCCGGTGTCGGTGACCGATATTTCGACATATGCCTGATCCGTTCCGGTCTCGAAACCCAGCCGGGTTCTGCCGTGAACCTGTTCCGCCCGGACCGTGACGGTGCCGCCGTCCGGGGTGAATTTGACTGCATTGGAAAAAAGATTGTACAGGATCTGTTTGAGTTTTCTCTGATCTGCTGTGATTTTTTGTTCCTCAAGTTCCGGTGCCACCTCTTTTTCAAGGGTGATCCCGTGTTTGGCCGCTTTTTGCTTGATCATGATCATACTGTTGTCAATCAGTTCAGAAATATTCACCGGTGACAGGTCCAGTTCAGGTTTTCCCGCCTCCACCCTGGCCAGGTCCAGAATATCGTTGATCAGGGAGAGCAGGTGCCTGCCGCTTTCCAGGATATCATCCACATATTCCTGCTGCTTGTCAACCAGGGGCCCGAAATACTGCTCCTTGAGCACCTCGGAAAACCCGATGACGGCATTGAGCGGGGTCCGCAGCTCATGGGACATGTTGGCCAGAAAATCGGATTTTGCCCGGTTGGCACCCTCTGCCATTTCCTTTGCCCGCTTGAGATCGGAGATGTCATGGGCAATGCCCAGGGTATAGAGAAATTTCTTGTCAGGCCGTGAAATCTGGTCGTCCGGGACATCCCAGTATCCCCGGGCAGACAGCTGAACAAATATGACACTGATCTCATAATCGTGAAATCCCTGATCGTTATGAATCAACCGGACATCCAGTTTCTTTTGCCTTCTGTCTCCAATCCGCCGCTCCACCAGAAGCTGCCCGAATTTCTCCCTGTCTTGCGGGTGCAGCAGGTCGGCCATGGATCTGCCGATCAGCTCGGCCGGATCATATCCGAGCTGCCGGACGGCCGAGGAGATAAAATCAATGGTACCATCCTGTTTGATGCGGTAGATGATATCCGGTGTCAGTTCCACCAGGGTCCGGTAACGGGTCTCACTTTCTCTGATGCTTTCTTCCGCCAGTCTTCTTC
>DATHSR010000318.1:0-3071 GCA_035464035.1 Desulfotignum sp.
CCATCCCGGTGTCATGGGCGGTCAGGCGTACCTGCCGGTCCTGGGCCCCAATGGTGATGCCCGTGATGTCTTCTGTCATGAATGACAGCACCCGCCGGTCTCTGAACTCATTGAGGGGTTTGTCGAAATGTGACCTGAAACTGTCTTTGGCATGATAGATATTGGGATCGTTTCCCAGCATCACAAAGGTGTGGTTGAAAGTGGGGGCGGTTTTTCCTATCCTTAATGAGAGAACATGGGTTTCATTTTCGTATGCACTGACGGTCAGGCGGTGGGTCTCATCCAGTTCATACCGGACCAGATCCTGTTTTTCAGAAACCAGGGCCGACAGGGTCAGTTCTTTGAGCACATCCAGCATCCGGTTTACAGAAAAACTGTCCGCCGGATAAGCGTTTCCGGTAACGACCCAGCTGTCATCGGTCCGGGTGAATTCAGTGGTATCTGTGTGTTTTTCGATCACCAGCCGGTTAATTTTTTTGGTATCAACTGCCGGGGGTGTGGGCAGTGTATAGTGGGTCTGGTCCTCTTTTTTGAGGGTCAGGTAACTGCCCAGGGCCACGATGACCACAATCAGTATCAGGTATTCTTTTTTCATGGTGTGTCATCCTTCATGACTTGAACAGGTTGGCAATTTTTTTCCGTCTGGCCTTTCTGGCGCCCCACACGCCCAGGCCAAAGACGACGACCAACAGAGGCAGGCCGGCAATGGTGATGGTTTTGATCGTTCCGCGCACCACCGGCGTGGTGGGCACCAGGGGATTGAGGGTCTGCTGCTTGCTGCGCATGGCGGCAATATCATCCTTGCCGTTCAAATGATCGATGACATTGAGGATAAAGGTGGCATTGGTGGTGCGGCCTTCGGGATCCAGCATGTTGTCCTGGAGCATCTGGGAACATCCCAGAACAAAAATTTTTACCGGCCGGGATGTCTCCAGCAGGCGGTTCTCCGCTGTCAATCCCTGGGGGGCCGCTGAATCCACAGCCGCTGCCGGGGGGCTGTTTTGATCCGACAAGGAAGCATCCGGGATGTCGGCTTCGGGGGTGTCCATCTCTCCGATCTCTTTTTCAGGAATGGGTCTGTTCTTGAAGTAGCTGGTAAAGGTTCCCTCAAGGAGATAGGCCAGGTCAAAGGCACGCATCTCGTCTTGGGATTCAGGGGGCGTGATGAACATGGGATTGAGGTTGATACTGCCCTGCATGAGCCAGGACTCTTCTGATGTGCTCAGCAGTCTGGTGGCGGTCACACGGGAAGGATCAATGTTTTCATGGACCAGTTCCAGAGGGGATGCCTGCATGGCAATGAGTCCCTTGATATTGTGCATGAATCCGGGGGCGTTGTTGATGGCGTTTTCCTTGATCATGGGGGCAAAATAGATGGTCTGTTCCCCGCCTTCCCTGGGCTGGTGCTTATAGGCGGCCTTGTCCAGCACATAGGCCGGGGTCATGGTAATGCCGTAATGGGTCAGCAGTTTTTCCAGTCCGGTGTCGATGGGTTCATAGTGGGGCATGCCCATGCCGCCCCGGGGCATGATCTCCTGGAATGCGTCACCGAAAAAGGCGATGTTGGTGCCTCTCATCAACGCCTGGTCGATCAGAAACAGTTCATGATCGGAAAACGGTTCTGTGGGCTTGGCAATGATCAGGCAGTTGAGGCTGTCGGGTATGATCTGGTCTTTTAATGTGATCTGTCTGATATTGTACCTGGCGGACAGA
This sequence comes from Desulfotignum sp., assembly GCA_035464035.1. Lineage (GTDB taxonomy): Bacteria > Desulfobacterota > Desulfobacteria > Desulfobacterales > Desulfobacteraceae > Desulfotignum. The sequence goes on from DATHSR010000318.1 coordinate 1,714, forward strand.
AGTTCATTGAACACCTGCATCCCGTCCCCCGGCTGTCCCTGCATCATGGCCATCCGGTCGAAACCCAGGGTGTGGGTACCGTGATCCGCCAGAAATCCGATATCTTGGTTGATGCCGATCATTTTTTCCACGGTGGCGGTAATATTCTGTTCCAGGGTATACGGGTCGGCCATCTGATAAGTGGTGCCGATGATGGGCAGTTCCACCGCTGTTATCAAAGAAAGGGTTACGGATTGACCCTGGTACTCCAGCACCAGGCCGGCTGCCCCCTGGCCCGGGGCGATATCTCTGTCATCAATGGCGGGCCAGGACAGGGCCATGAGGTTATATTTTTTCCCAACGGCATCCAGGGACTGCCGATCGGCAATGTCCTGGTGGTCAAAGGCCAGTATCCCCCGGCTCTTGGCGTTGATGCTGGCCACGGTTTTTTCCACGGTTTCCGCCAGTGCCGGCAGGTTGTCCAGGCCGATGAGCGGGGCGATGTCGTTCAGGGAGGAAGACAGATAAAGCGTGGCCCGGACAGGATCCTCGATACGCAGCAGGGCGGATACCTTGTTGTTGAGTTTCTGGATGGCGGTGGTCAATTGGTATTCCAGCCCGTCCGTGGCGGTGATGGCGTCGATCTTCTCGATGAGGTCTCCGTGGATGAGCACCAGGCCCATATAGGCATTCTGGAATTTGAGCTCATCCTTTTCCATGATCCGGATCTGGACAGGGGAGATGCCGTAGCTTCTTGCCAGTTCGCGGTTTTGATCTGCCCGGGGATTCAGATCGCCCTCATCTGAAGACACATTGTAGAATCGGTAGTTGAACATCCGTCCGGCCTGGGCCGCGTATTCATCCAGCAGGTCCCGCAGGTACCGCTCGGTATTGTTGTGGGGGGCAGGCAGGCTTCTGGAAAAGAAAACCTTGACGCTCAGGGGTTCGGACAGCGTGGCCACTGCGGTTCTGCTGGCATCGGACAGAGAAAAGATTTTGTTGGCGGTGAGATCAGCCTTGTAGAACAGGGTGAGGCCGGCGATATTCACCAGGACAATGACGGCGGTGTAAAGAATAAATTTAATATAGGGTTCTTTCAGACGGCCCATGGTGCCTCCTTAATTTTTTTCCTGCATGACAAGATAGGTTGAGAATAGGAAAATGAATATCAGGCTGACGAAATACAGGATATCCCGGGTATCAAGGATACCTTTGGAAAAATTGGTGAAATGGGAACTGGCTCCGATGTATTCGAAGAGCGCCACAATTTTGGGTGGCATGAAAAACAGCATCCGGTTCAGGATGGTCAAAAAGAAGCACAGGGCACAGCCGATGATGAAGTCGATGATCTGGTTCCTTGTCAGGGCAGATGCAAACAG
>DATHSR010000319.1:0-2974 GCA_035464035.1 Desulfotignum sp.
AACAACCCTTTTTTGAAAAACCCGAGGACCTTATGCTCAACCCTGCATCCCCTGTCCCGTTGTACCACCAGCTGGCTGAAATCATCTCGGACCGGATCCGGTCCGGCCAGTACCGCCCGGGCCAGGCCATCCCCCCCGAAACAGCCCTGGCAGGCCGTTACGGCATCGGCCGTCCGACAGTGCGCCAGGCCATGGATCTGCTGGTGCAAAAAAAAATGATCGTTCGTAAACGCGGGGCCGGCACCTTTGTGCAGCCCCTGCCCCCTGCTGTGGACCTGTTTTCCCTGGCCGGGACCTCCCAGGCTTTTTTCACCCGGGGCATCGATATTGAGAAAATACCGGTGTGTCCCGTGTCCCTGGTGCCGGTGACAGACCGGCCGGACAACCCTTTTAACGGATCCTTTGCCTATTTTCTGTCCCGGGTGATCCGGGCCCAGGGCGTACCGGTGCTCATGGAAGAGATCTTTCTGGATAAAGAACTGTTCCGGGGCCTGGAACAGATGGATATCACCACCGGTTCCCTGTCCCGGGTGGTGGCGGATGTCTATCACCTGATCCCGGAAAACGGCACCCAGACCTTTTTTGCGGCCCTGCCGGACCCTTGCACGGCAGCACACCTGGCCCTTGAACCGGACACCCCGATCCTGAGGGTTTGTCGGGAACTGAATTTTCCCGACGCCCCCAGGGCGGTATTTGTCCTCCTGTACTGCAGAACCGACCGGTTTGCCTTTTCCCAGACCATTGGGAGCCCGGCATGACCGATCTGTTTTTTGCCCTTCACCTGTTTGCCCCAAGGAGTGTCCTATCATGAAACACCGCGGCTATTACGGCGGCTTCGGCGGCGCATTTCTGCCTGAAATCCTGGTTCCCACATTTGATGAACTGGCCCAGGCCTTTGAAGAGGCAAAAAATGACCCGGCGTTCTGGGAAAAGTACCGGCTGGTGATGGCCCAATATTCCGGCCGGCCCACGCCCCTGACTTTTGCCGCCAACCTCACCCGTCACTTCGGTGGTGCAAAGATCTATATCAAGCGGGAGGATTTGAACCACACCGGGGCCCACAAAGCCAACAATGTCATGGGCCAGGGGCTTCTGGTGCAGAAAATGGGCAAAAAACGGGTGATCGCCGAAACCGGGGCCGGTCAGCACGGGGTGGCCTGCGCCACCATGGCCGCAAAGTTCGGATTTGACTGCACCATCTACATGGGGGAAAAGGATATGATGCGCCAGCGGCCCAATGTGTTCTGGATGGAACAGCTCGGGGCAACGGTGGTGGCGGTGACCGACGGAACAAAAATCCTCAAGGATGCCATCAACCAGGCGTTCCGGGACTGGGTCACCCACATGGACACCACCCATTATGTGCTGGGAACCGCCTGCGGCCCCCACCCGTTTCCCGAAATGGTGGCCTGGTTCCAGTCTATCATCGGCATTGAGGCCCGGCAGCAGATCCTGGAACAGGCAGGCCGGCTGCCCGACCGGGTGTACGCCTGTGTGGGCGGGGGATCCAATGCCCTGGGCCTGTTTGCCGGATTTTTGGACCCTTCCGTGGAGCGGGTGGGCGTGGAGGCCGGCGGCCAAGGCATTGACACGGGACGCCATGCGGCCCGCCTGTCTTCTGAAGGTGCCTGCCCGGGCATTGCCCAGGGATACAAGACCTATTTTCTCCAGGATAATGACGGCCAGATGAAGGAAACCCACTCCATCTCCGCCGGCCTGGACTATGTGGGGGTGTCCCCCATCCTGGCCCACATGCATGAAAGCAAAAACGCCCGGTTTGAAAGCGCCACAGACACCGAAGTGGTGGATGCCCTCAAACTGACCATGCGAGCCGAAGGGATCATCCCGGCCCTGGAATCGGCCCATGCCTTTGCCGGGGCTTTCCGGGAGGCTTCGGCCCTGCCAAAGGACCAGATCATCCTCATCAACCAGTCCGGCAGGGGCGACAAGGACATCTTCACCGTGGCCGAGGCTTTAGATGATCCTGAATGGAAAATCTTTATCCAGAAAAAGGCGGCACAATATCATGCTTGAATCCTATATCCGGGAAAGACAGAAAAAAAAAGATCTGCTGCTCATGACCCATATCGTCATGGGATATCCCGCTTTTGATGCGTGTCACGACATGATCGAACAGATGGCGGCGGCCGGGGTGGATCTCATGGAGCTGCAGATTCCGTTTTCCGAACCCATGGCGGACGGGCCCGTGATTCTCAGGGCCAACCAGAAGGCCCTGGAAGGGGGCGCCACCGTGGCAAAATGCATGGCATTTGCCCAAGACATGGCAGCCCGGTATCCCATCCCGTTTTTGTTCATGACCTATGCCAACATCCCCTTCAGATACGGCATGGCCGCATTTGCCAAAGCCACGGCCGGCATCGGCCTGCATGGGGCCATTGTCCCGGACCTGCCCATGGAGGAAGGGGCGGAATACTTCCAAGCCATGCAGGAGAACAACCTGTCAGCCATTCAGATGTTTTCACCCTTGACCGGCGATGACCGCATGACAAAAATCGCGGACACCTCTTCCGGATTCATTTACTGCCTGGCCCGAAAAGGAGTGACCGGCGCAGAAACCCGGTTGTCCCCAGATCTGTCCCAATACCTGGAACGGTGTCGAAAGGCCTCTCCGGTACCCATAGCCGTAGGATTCGGCATCAAAGACAAGTCAGACATGGATTTTCTCAGAGGAAAGGCTGATATCGCGGTCATCGGCTCCCAGACCATCCGGGTGATGGAAGAACATGGGGTGACTGCGGTCCGGGAGTTCATTCAGGGCCTGCTGCCCACTGCCTGAAACCGCACCCTTCCGAGGGTGCGGATATGCCCCCAGATGATAATCTGCCCACCCTGAGAAAAGGTCTGAGATCAGGTGCCCTGACTTTATGATTGAGTTATCCCACTATCTGAAGGATGACCTCATAAATGTCCTTGCGGTGCCCGATGGCATACACCACCACCCTGGTGTTGACAT
>DATHSR010000320.1:0-1506 GCA_035464035.1 Desulfotignum sp.
TGCGGACCCTGCTGCGGGCCGGGAAGCTGGACGCCCGGCAGGTGGATCTGGATGTGCCGGACAAATCATCTCCCATGGTGGAGATTTTTTCCAACACCGGCATGGAAGAGATGGGGATCAATATCAGGGATATGCTGGGGAATCTGATGCCCAAAGCCACCAAGCGGCGGCGGGTCAGTATCAAGGAGGCCCTGGCGCTGCTGACCCAGGAGGAGGCGGCCCACCTGGTGGACATGGAACGGGTCAAGTCGGATGCCGTGTCCATGGTGGAGCAGTCCGGCATCATTTTCATCGATGAGATCGACAAGATCGCAGGCCAGGAAAAAAGCCACGGCCCGGAAGTCTCCAAGGAAGGGGTGCAGCGGGATCTGCTGCCCATTGTTGAGGGCAGTTCGGTTCCAACCAAATACGGGATTGTCAAGACCGACCACATCCTTTTCATCGCCTCGGGTGCGTTTCACGTGTCCAAGCCCTCGGACCTGATCCCCGAACTCCAGGGCCGGTTTCCCATCCGGGTGGAGCTCTCCTCGCTGGGGGCCGATGAGTTTGTGCGGATTCTCACCGAACCCAAGAACGCTCTGGTGCTGCAGTACATTGCCCTGCTGCGCACCGAGGGTGTGGACATCACCTTTACCCAGGATGCCGTGGAAAAGATCGCCGCCATTGCCGTGACGGTGAATGCCGCCACTGAAAACATCGGGGCAAGGCGGCTGCACACCCTGATGGAGAAACTGCTGGAAGAGATTCTGTTTGACGCCCCGGATGTGGATGTCACAAAGATCACCATTGACGCGGCATTTGTGGAGGCCCAGCTGATGGGCATTGTTGAAAACCAGGATTTGAGCAGGTATATTCTATGATGATGCATACGACCCACCCCCCCAGTGTAGCGGACATACTGGTGGAAGCACTGCCGTATATCCAGCAGTTTTCCACCAAGACCATCGTCATCAAGTATGGCGGCCATGCCATGGTGGATGACAAACTGAAACGGGACTTTGCCAACGACATCACCCTGCTCAAATTCATCGGCATCAATCCGGTGGTGGTGCACGGCGGCGGTCCCCAGATCAGCAAGGTGCTGTCGGCCATGGGCATCACCTCCACTTTCATCCGGGGCATGCGGTATACCGACGACGCCACCATGGATGTGGTGGAAATGGTGCTGGGCGGCAAAGTGAACAAGGATATCGTGGCCCGGATCAACCAGGAGGGCGGCCGGGCCGTGGGTCTGACCGGCAAGGACGGCCGCCTGATCCTGGCGGAGAAAATGAAGATCTATGTTCAGGACGACCGGGAAAAACCACCGGAGATCATCGATCCTGGCATGGTGGGCAATGTGGTGGCCGTGGTTCCCCATATCATCCACACCCTGACGGCCCAGGGGTTCATCCCCATCATCGCGCCGGTGGGTATCGGTGAAAAAGGGGAAACCTACAATATCAACGCCGATGTGGTGGCCTCCCGGATTGCGGCGTCCCTGGGGGCGGAGCGGCTGATCCTGCT
>DATHSR010000321.1:0-6473 GCA_035464035.1 Desulfotignum sp.
CTTACCGATTTCGAGTCCATTATTGCCAGCCATCTGGCGGATGCCTATGTCAAAACCGGGCAGCTGACCAGCGCCATGGCGGCCTACCGAAAAGCCCTGGCCAATGCCTCGGAAGAGGATGCAGACCTGGTGATGGAAGTGACCCGGAAACTCGAAGCACTTGAGCAGCTGTCAGAGCAACACAACAATGAAAAAACCCCTGTATCTGTCCCATGAAACGGTTATCCGCCCTGTTTTTTTTTGTGACCGTATCATGTGCCTGCCTGTCCGGGTGCGGCCTGCCACGGCCCCAGACCGACCCGGCCCTGGATCAGGCGGCGTGGCAGATTGCTGCGGATCTCAGATCCATAAATCATGAGATCCGGACCAGCAAAGGAACTGCAAGATTACGCCTGGCATCGCCCAGCGGGGTTCAGCACTTTCAGATTGCCTGGGCAGCCCAGAGCCCCAACCGCGTCCGAATCAGTTTCACCGCCTCTGGATACCCGGTGGAGACCATTGTTGCTGACGGTGAACAGGTCACCTTTCTCTCCCACACCGGTCGGCACAGACCCCATACGACGGCATCCAGTGACCCGGATCTGGCGCCATACACACAGGTGCCCCTCAGGCTGTCCGATCTGGTCCGCCTGCTGCTGGGGCAGCTGCCCATACAGGACTTTCACGATGCCTGGTTCCTGCCGGATGACCCATCCCGGCTCCAGGTCTACAAAAGATTCAGTTCCCATACACAGGAGCTGTTACTGGGATCGGATCAACCGATTCAGACGCTCCGGCGGGTGGACAGAAACAACGAGATCCGTTATGAAATCCATTTTCACGCCTTTTCTGTGATGGATACAAAACAGATCCCGGCAGACCTGACCATCTCTGACGGCAAATTTCAATCCGCCCGGATCACCATCACTCAATTCTGGCCCGGCACCCCGTTAAAAGAATCGGTTTTCCGGTTGACACCCGGCCGAACATGACAATAATAGGGTGTGGTTTAAAACAAGCCACGGCGTTTATTTACAGCATTTCCACAAGGAGCGGTGACATAAAATGATTCACGACAGTGTTGACAAGGCAAAGAAACCCCAGGGATGCCCGTCCCAAAGCGGGGATATAGCAAGGAAACAGCAGGAGCAACAGGCCATGATCAAGGCTTCTCTGGCCAAGATAAAGCACAAGATATTTGTGCTTTCCGGAAAAGGCGGTGTAGGGAAAAGCAGTGTATCCGCAAACCTGGCGGCTGTACTTGCCAAAAAAGGGTACCGGACCGGCTTGATGGATGTGGATGGTCATGGACCGTCCATCGCCCAGATGCTGGGCCTCAAGGAACTGCTGGATATCACCCCGGACCAGCAGCGACTGGTTCCCAAACAGGTGCATGAAAATCTCAAGGTGTTATCTGTCCAGGCCCTGATTCAGGACAAGGATCAGGCCATCATCTGGCGGGGCCCTGCCAAAGCCGGCATGATCCAGCAGTTTGTGGGCATGGTGGACTGGGGAGAACTGGATTTTCTGGTGATTGACGCCCCCCCCGGCACCGGCGACGAACCGCTCACCGTGGTCCAGACCATTCCCGAAGCCCTGGGCGTGATCGTGACTACCCCCCAGGAGGTGGCTCTTGCTGATATCAGAAAATCCATTTCCTTCTGCAAAACAGTGAAACTAAAGACTCTGGGTATTGTGGAAAACATGTCCGGGTTCAAATGTCCCCACTGTAATGAGCCCATTGATCTGTTCATGAACGGAGGCGGTGAAAAAACCGCCAGACAGCAGGGACTGACTTTTCTGGGGTCCATCCCGTTTGACACCGGAGTGGTGATATCCGGGGACCAGGGGGTCCCCATCATGTTCCAGGATAAGGAAACCCCGTTTACAAAGGCGTTCTCCATAGTAGTGGACAATATCATCAAGCAGTTGTGATCCGGCCCCGGATGAACTCCCTTAAGGAACATCTTGAATGACCGTCTGAAAAAAGCCAGGGAACTGCAGCAGCGTCTGAATCTGACAGAAGAAAAAACGCTGCATTCCCTGGCATGCATTTCCCGTTCTGCGGTGCGGCGTCACCCGGAAACCCTGGCCCACCATGAATACCGCCAGGCCTTCAGCCAGGATGCCGACCGGATTCTCAACTCCCTGGCATTTACCCGCTACATTGACAAAACCCAGGTGTTTTCCCTGATCCGAAACGATCATCTCACCCACCGGGTGCTCCATGTCCAGCTGTTATCCCGGGTGGCCCGGACCATTGGACGCTATCTCGGGCTCAACCAGGACCTGATCGAGGCAGCCAGCCTGGGCCACGACATCGGCCATCCCCCCTTCGGTCATGACGGAGAACGGTTTCTGTCCCGGCTCACCCGCCGCCACGGAGCCGGTTACTTTCACCACAATGTTCAGAGCATCCAGTTTCTGGATAAAATTGAACGCAAAGGCACGGGATGGAACCTGAGCCTCCAGACCCTGGATGCCATTTTGTGCCATGACGGGGAAACCCATATCCAGCAGTTGGCACCCCATGGAAACCGGACATTTAGCGATCTGGACCGGATGATCAGGCGCGCCCATACAGCCCAGAAGATCGGTTTTACCCCCATGACCCTGGAAGGATGTGTAGTCCGCATGGCCGATACCATCAGCTATATCGGCCGGGACCTGGAGGACGGCATCCGCCTGGGTCTTGTGACACGAGACCAGATCCCGGCCATTTGCCAGAAAAAACTGGGCAAAACCAACGGCACCATTGTTTTCAACCTGGTGACCGACCTGATCACTGCCAGCCTGGACCAGCCCTTTGTGGGGTTTTCCGATGATACGGCCCGGGCGCTGGAAACCCTTAAAACCTTCAACTACAGCCAGATATATAAAAACCCGGCCATCAAGCACCATCTGGGGTCCATCGAAGCCATATATGATCACCTGTTTGGCCAGTACCTGGCGGATCTGGAAACAGAGAACCGCACATCCGCCATATTTACCCAGTTTCTGGCGGACATGTCCGATACCTATTGTCATACCCATACGTTTCCGCAGATGGTGCGCGATTTCATCTCAGGCATGACCGATTCCTATTTTATCCGCCAGGCCCCGGCCCATCTGCGGCCTGAACCGGTGGACCATGTATGAAAACCGTCGGCTCTACCGGCAGCAACACCGTAAAAAAGGTCTTATCTCCTTTGAAATTACGGCAAAGGAAACCAACCTGCACATCCAGGCAGACACTGATCTGTCCGGGCCTGCCTTGGAGGCTGTACGCCGCTGCCGCAGCGAAATCGAAGATCATATCCGGCGGTATCCCGACTTTGCCGGCTCCCTGGTACCCCTGGTCGCCCCAAAAAAAGCCCCCCAGATAATCCGGGAAATGTCACAGGCCGCCTGTGCGGTCCAGGTTGGCCCCATGGCCGCTGTGGCAGGGGCCGTGGCCGAATATACCGGCCGGCATCTGTTGTCTTGTTCTTCGGAAGTGATTGTGGAAAACGGCGGTGATCTTTTTATCTGTTCCAAGAGTGACACTGTCCTGACCATTTTTGCGGGCAACTCTCCCTTCAGCCTGACCACCGGCATCCAGTTGCCACAACAGACCACCCCTTTCGGTGTATGCACCTCATCTGGAACCTTCGGGCATTCCAGAAGTTTTGGCAACGCAGACGCCGTGATGGTCATGGCCCGTTCCTGCATGCTGGCGGATGCCGCCGCCACCGCCCTGGCCAACCAGGTAAAGACCATAAAGGACATAGAAAAAACCCTGGATGCCGGCAGGGCACTCCCCGGCATCCAGGGTCTGGTGATCATTATCGGTTCCCAGATCGGGCTGTGGGGCAACCTGAAACTGATCCGGCTTTAATACAGTTTTCCCACCGCCGCCTCCACGGCCCTGACAATGGATCCCGCTTCCAGCAAGGCCTTGACCTTGGCAATGTCTTTGGACAACTGCCGGTCCTCCTCCATGTATGCCACCTGGTTTCGGATGGTCCGGTAGGCGGCCAGGGTGCCCTCCCCGGCCTTGATATTGGTGAACAGGTCAATGGCCTGTGCCCCGCACAACAGCTCAATGGCAATGACCTCCTCGGTATTCTGGACAATTTCCCGGCATTTTCTGGCGGCAAATGCCCCCATGGACACGTGGTCCTCCTTGTTGGCGGAGGTGGGAATGGAATCCACGGACGCCGGGTGTGCCAGCACCTTGTTTTCGGAAACCAGGGCCGCCGCCGCATACTGGGCGATCATGTACCCGGAGTTGAGCCCGCCGTCCGCCACCAGAAAGGCGGGCAGCCCCGACAGATAGGGATTTACCAGGCGCTCGATGCGCCGCTCGGAAATGTTTGCCAGCTCGGCGATGGCGATCCCCAGAAAATCACAGGCCAGGGCCAGGGGCTGTCCGTGAAAATTGCCGCCGGATAAAAACTCTTCGGATTCCGGAAAAATCAACGGATTCTCCGTAGACGCATTCATCTCCACCCGGATCACCTTGTCCACATAGGCAAAGGCATCCCAGGATGCGCCGTGAACCTGGGGGGAACATCTCAGGGTGTAAGCATCCTGGACCCGTGAGCAGTCTTTGTGTGAGGAGATAATTTCAGAGTTTTCCGTAATCTTGAGCATGTTCTGCGCCGCCTTGATCTGCCCCTGGTGGGGCCGGGCCTGGTGAATCCTGGGATCAAAAGCGGACCGGGTGCCCATGAGGGTTTCCAGACTCATGGATGCGGCAATGTCCGCATGCTTGCACAGATTCAGGGCATCATGCAGGGCCAGGCATCCTAACGCAATCATGAACTGGGTCCCGTTGATCAGGGCCAGCCCTTCTCCGGCGGCCAGCTCCAGGGGCTTCATGGACCGGGCGGCCAGGGCCTTGGCACCGGGCATCCGGATGCCGTCCACAAAAGCCTCCCCTTCCCCGATCATCACCAGGGCGAGATGGGCCATGGGCACCAGATCGCCACTGGCCCCCACCGATCCCTTCTCCGGCACCACCGGTACGATTCCAGTATTAAGCATTCTGGCCAGCATCTCAATGGTTTCAAGGCGCAGTCCTGAGTTTCCCCTGCAGAAATCATTGACCCGCAGGGCCATCATGGCCCGGACCACATCATCGGCCATGTGTTTTCCCATGCCTGCTGCATGGGAAAACAGTATCTTTTTCTGGAGCCGCCGGGTATCGGAAAGGGAGATGGTGACATCAGACAGTGCCCCGAATCCGGTGGTGACGCCATAAATGCGCTCCCCATTGTTCACCCAGGTTTCCACCAAGGTCCGGGATTTTTTGATCCGGTCTTTGGAAGACGCGGCAATGGAGATGTGATATCCATTCCTGGCGATATCCACCAGTTCCTCCAGTTGAAAATTTTCTCCGTCAAGAACAATGGTTTTTTGGGTCATCTGTGTATCCCCCTGTTGAAAGTTCCCTTGAGTTGATATCGACAACCCGGCGAGATCATGGTGCTGAAGGTGGCTACCTGATCAAAGGACCAGGTGCGCCGGGTCAGACGAAGGCAGGGTTCTGCCGCACCGATCTGCAGATGCATCCGTACATGAACCGGACAGCGCACCGCTTCGATCACGTGTTCCGCCTCCTGAACCGGGGCTGTTTCCAGCAGATAAGCGCTGGGAGTGATCCGGGTATAATCCTGCACCAGATACCCGGGGGCCACGGCCGGGTTGACGTACCGCTCCGAATACTGGACCCCCACCCCCCTGTCGCGGTGCAGCAGGATCGAATGAAACACCGCATCGCCCGGAGCCAGGCCCAGTTTCACAGACACCTGCCGGTCTGCCGTTTCTTCTGCCAGCAGCAGCACCTCGCAGGAATGAACCCCTCCCCAGTCTGCAATTTCTCTGGCTATGCTTTTGATCTCCAGCAGGGCTGCCTCCGGCTTGGGACGGGCCACAAAGGTTCCCATTCCCTGAAACCGGACAAGCCGCCCTTCTTCTGCCAACTCCTTGAAAGCCCGGTTGGCGGTCATGCGGGAAGCACCAAATTCTCTGGCCAGCCGGATTTCCGAAGGCACCCGGTCGTCCGGTTTCAGACGGCCGGTGTCGATCGCCGTGACAATATGCTGCTTGATCTGTTCATACAATGCCGGCGGGCTCACTGATTTCTCCACGGTCGATCCCTTAAAAAATCCTTGACATGTGATATGCACTTGTATAGACAAGTAGTAGCCAATTCGCCCCAAAAAGTCAACACATAGAGGAGAAAAAAATGACTCCCAGAGAAACGCTGTTACATGAGCTGAAAATCGGCTGCGGCAAACCCCGGCCGGTGCGGGCCCCCCGGGGCAGCCGGCTGCACTGCAAGGGCTGGTACCAGGAAGCAGCCTTGCGCATGCTGTGCAACAACCTGGACCCGGACAATGGAGAGAATCCCGATGACCTGATCGTTTACGGGGGTCTGGGCAAAGCTGCCAGAAACTGGGACTGTTTCGATGCCATCATCCTGGCCCTGCTGGATCTTGAAAACGACGAAACCCTTCTGATACAGTCCG
>DATHSR010000322.1:0-2925 GCA_035464035.1 Desulfotignum sp.
TACCTAATGCTTGACTTTTTTTGAATTGACGGGTCAGAGGTTAAAAGCGAGCCATCAAACCTCAAGTATCTTGCAACAATACTTAATTCCATGAAAACACAACCATGATTTCGATATCATTGATTCTTTCAGAACTCAACCATAACTTTCATATCAATGAATATCGGGATTCACTCAGTCAGGCATAAACCTTCAAACCTTTTTTGAAGTGCTTTGAAGCGGTCTGATTCGTTTGCATTTACCAACGCGCTGAAACAGACAAAAAAAGAGTATTGAATTCTTCCAGGGATCATTTTTCTGTTCTGGCCACATAGACCGCGTTTTCTGCCGTCCCGCCGGTGAGCGGGTTTTTGAAACAGATGGTGTGGGCCTGGACTTTTGGGAACACGGTTTCCAGAAGTTCTGTGAACGCTGTTTCAGGCGGATCATCAGACCACAGGGCGAACACCCCGCCCGGGGCCAGGTGCCCGGCCAGTTCCCTCAAGCCTTCGGGGGTATAAAACCGGGCGTTGGTCCGGTGCAGGACCCGGTTGGGGGTGTGGTCGATGTCCAGAAGAATGATGTCCTGTTTTTTCCCGGGAAACCCCGGATCGAATCCCCGGCCCGCATCCCGGCTTCGGGCGAAAAAATCGTCATGGATTATCCGGCACCGGGGATCGGCACAGAGCCAGTTTCCCAGGGGCACCAGACCGGTTTTATGCCAAAGGATCACCGGCGCCAGATATTCCACCACCACCAGGGAGCTTACCCGTGGATCTGCCAGGGCCGCAGCTGCCGTAGATCCCAGCCCCAGGCCCCCCACCACCACCGACAGGTCCGGTTTGGTCACCATGGCCAGGCTGATCTCGGCCATTTTTGTTTCCGCCTCATGGAACAGGCTGGACATCAGAAAATCATCCCCCAGCTTGACTTCGTAAATCTCTTTCCCGGCCAGCTGTATCAGTCGCCGCCGTCTCAGGCTCAATTCCCCCAAAAGGGTCTGCTGACAATCCAGTTCTTCGAACAACGGGTCCATACATCTCCAATTATTGGTATCTTGTCCGCCGGCACCTGTTCGCGGTGCGGATACGGTTGCCTGTTTATCCGGAAGGCCGGTCCGAAGGATGAATCAGTCCGGCCAGTTCCACGGCCCTGTCCAGCAGGGCCCGGGCTGATTTCAGACCGGCCTCGTCCTCCTGGATCCCCACCCGGACATCCGGATCGAAGATCCCGGCACCGTGCCGGCTGGACAGGGCCGAAGCGCCCAGAGGACTGATGCAGGAATGGATGGTGGCAGGGATCATGTCCAGGGTGACAAATGCCTGGATATGGGACAGGTGGGTGGTTTCCATGCCGCCGTGGCGCAGCCAGGCCACACCGGCGCTCATGCCGATCTTGTTTCTGAGCCTGCCGCCGGCCGCTTTTCCGAAGATAAAGACCCGCAGCCGGTCGATAAAGGTGGCCATCCGCCCGCTGGTCCGCATGAAATACACCGGGCTGGCGAAAACGATGATATCGGCCTGCTCGAGTTTTTCAAACAGGGGCTGGGCATCGTCCTCGATGGCACAGTACCGGCCCGGCTTCTGTTTGGCCAGGCAGAAGTTGCAGTGGGTGCAGTGTCTGATGTCATATCCGGCCAGGTGAATAGTGTCGGTTTCAAGGCCTTTTTCTTCTGCCAGGGTCATGATGTGATGTAAAAAGGTATCCAGGTTTCCCTCTTTGACAGGGCTGCCCGAGACTCCCACGATTCGCATGGACATGAAAACCTCCTGGTTTATATCAGGTTTTGGGCTGTGCAGGATTCAGCCTGTGACGGACCATAGCACAGGCAGCCCGGGAAGGGAAACCCAATATTCAAGGCGGGATCTTTTCAGGTGATCACAGAGAGCGCCGCGGGTCGCCCGCCTGCCGGGGGAAGGGCCGGAAAAAAAGAGCCCTTGATCTGTTGGAACAGGTGGTTTATTAAACAGATTTAAACACAGAACGAAAGTCAAGAAAACAGGAAAACATATGACCGGTTTATTCGACACCACACAGATCAACGGCATGGCCCTGGCCAACCGGTTTGTCCGGTCCGCCACCTGGGAGGGGATGGCTGCTGATGACGGGGCTGTGACCTCACGGCTCATCGACACCGTCACCGACCTGGCCCAGGGCGGGGTGGGCCTGATCATTTCCGGGCATGCCTATGTGCTGCCCGAAGGCCAGGCCGGTCCCCTGCAGATGGGAATATACAGGGATGACCTGATCAGCGGCCTGAAACTCATGACCGGTGCGGTGCACCAGGCCGGCGGAAAAATGGTGGCCCAGCTGGCCCATGCCGGCACGTTTGCCGCTGAAACCCTGACCCGGACCCCGCCCCATGTGGTGTCGGTGTTTGACGGGCTGGCCAGAACCCCCCGCCATGAAATGAGTGCAGAAGATATCGGTCACCTGGTATCCGCCTTTGCGCGGGCTGCTGAACGGGCAAAAGCCGCCGGGTTCGACGGAATCCAGATCCATGCGGCCCATGGATACCTGTTCAGTCAGTTTCTCTCTCCGGTCTACAACCGCCGGAAAGATCTCTATGGCGGGTCCATTGAAAACCGCAGCCGGGCTCTGTGCGACACCGTGGCCGCCGTGCGGCAGGCGGTGGGACCTGATTTTCCCGTGCTGGTGAAAATCAATGCCTGGGATGATGTGGCAGGCGGTCTGACCCTGGATGATTCCGTCGAGACCGCCAAACTTCTTGCGGCGGCCGGCATCGATGCCATCGAGGTGTCCGGCGGATTTCTGACCAGCAAAACATTGTCCCCGAGCCGGCTGGGCATTACCCGGCCGGACAGGGAAGCCTATTTTGCGCCGGGGGCCGCGGCATTTAAACAGGCCCTGGATATTCCCGTCATCCTTGTGGGGGGGATCCGCTCCCTTGAAAAGGCCCGGGAACTTCTGGCCGGAGGGGTTGCC
>DATHSR010000323.1:0-3011 GCA_035464035.1 Desulfotignum sp.
GGCCCACTTCAGGCAAGGTGTTTTATGACGGGCAGCGTATCGACCACCTCACCCATGACCAGTGGCTGCCCTTTCGCCGAAAAATGCAGATGATTTTCCAGGATCCCTATGCATCCTTGAACCCCAGAAAGACTGTGCGCCAGACCCTGGAAGAACCGTTGCGGTTCCATAATCCGAAGATGACGGCCCAGGAGGCCGAAGACAAGGTGGCCTTTGTCATGAGGCAGGTTGGGGTGGACCCGGCCTGGATCACCCGGTATCCCCACGAGTTCTCAGGGGGCCAGCGCCAGCGCATCTCCATTGCCAGGGCACTGATTCTGGATCCTCAGTTCATTGTGGCTGACGAGCCGGTCTCAGCCCTGGATGTGTCCATCCAGGCCCAGATTCTGAACCTGCTCATGGATCTGCGGGACCAGCATGACCTGACCTATCTGTTCATCACCCATGACCTGTCGGTGGTCCACCACATCAGCTCCCGGGTGGCTGTGCTTTACCTGGGTACCCTGTGTGAGCTGGCCTCGGCAAAAGATCTGTTTGAATCCCCCCGGCATCCTTACACCAGAGCCCTGTTGTCCGCCATCCCCAGGGTGGGGGAGAAAAAAGCCAAGCACATCAAGCTCAGGGGCGAGGTGCCCACGCCGGTGAATCTGCCGTCCGGCTGTGTGTTCCACGGCCGGTGTGTGTATGCAAAAGACCGCTGCCGGCAGGAGTTTCCGCGCCTCAATGAACTGCCCAACGGCAGTTTTGTTTCCTGTCACGGGGTAGAAGAGGGATGGGACATGGCATAGCATGGCAGGGTGACGCAGTTAGTTGCAGATAGGTTTTTACCGGACCGGATCCAGGGTCAGCACCTGAACGGTACCGTCAGAAACCTGCCATTTCACATCCAGATCAAAAAGCCGTATGCCGTAAATTTTTGACCGGTCAAGCCCCGGTCCGGCGTGATACCCGGGCCGGGGGTCGTTTTCCAGCATCTGGGTGATGATGGCCGCCAGATCCGGTATCTGGTCTGCCATGGATCGGCACCGGGCCGCCGCTTCGGGCGAAAAAGAAACCGGCAGTCCGGATCCGGGCCGCTTGCCGGCAAACCCGCCGTCCGCAACGGGAATGGCATCGGCCCAGGGCAGATAGGGTTTGATATCCAGCACCGGGGTGTTGTCCAGGATATCCACCCCGGACAGGTGCAGCACCGGACCCTGGGCGGTTTGCTCCACGGCTTCCAGCTTTACGGCGGACATGCCGATGGGGTTGGGCCGGAAAGGGGAGCGGGTGGCAAACACCCCCACCTTTTTGTTTCCCCCCAGCCGGGGGGGTCTGACCAGGGCGGACCAGGGCCTGTCCAGAGCCTGATGAAAAACAAACACCAGCCAGATATGGGAGAATCCGGTCAGGTCCCGGACCACATCCCTGCTGGAAAATGCCGGATCAAACACCAGGCGGCCGGGCGCCGCCGGCACCAGGTTCATCTGCCTGGGGATGCCGAATTTTTCCTTAAAACAGGTATAGAGCGTGGCAATGGATGTAAACTGATAGGTCACCATAAGGGGGGGGCCTTTCACCGCAGTGTGAGCCAGATACCTGCAAGCATCACCACCATGCCGGCCACCCGGGACAGGCTGATCTGACGAATCTCTGCTCCCAACAGGCCAAACTGGTCCATCAGGGCCGCGGTCATGAACTGGGCCGCCACCAGAATGGTGAATGCCGGCACCAGTCCCAGGCGGGGCACACTGTAGCCGATGGCGGCGATGAGCACCAGTCCCGTAGGTCCGGCCAAGAGGGTATACCAGGGAACCTGGGAGAGGCTGGACAGGTTCCCGCCCCGGAGCAGGATCATGATGATGCCGATGATGAAACCGCCCCCGCCATAGGTGACAAAAACGCTTTCAAGGGTCCCCACATGTTTGTCGATGCTTCCCATCAGCTGGGCCTGAAGTGCCACGGCAATGCCGCCGACAGCGGCAATAATGACCAGATACATGGCGCTCACTTTTTTTCTCCTTTTTCAGGAATCGGCCGGATCCGCATATGGCGGGGCTGGTGTCCGATCCCGGGATTTTTTTGATCTCCACTACTACTAAAAAAGCCCTGGTAAATCAAGGGATCCAAAGAGATGGCCGGTTTTTACTTTTCATCCATTGCATTGTGTTATATTTTACCCTCACACAAAACTGGACCCTGCAAGGAGGAAGAGATGCGAATCCCCGTTATACTGTTGACAGTCATGCTGGTTTTTCTGTTCACACGGTATGTGGTTTCCCGGAAGCTGATGTATTTTCCGGTGCCCGTCGATACCGGGCGGCTGGCCCGTGTCATCGAGCGGATGCCGGAGGTGGAATCCGTTCAGATTCCTGTGGGGAAAAAAACCGTGCTTCATGGATGGCTGATAAAAAAAGATATGACCGGTCTGCCCACGGTGTTTTATTTCGGCGGCAACGCCGAAGAGGTGTCCGTGAATCTGCAGGATTTTGGGGACAAACTGACGGCCAATGCCGTCCTGGTCAACTATCGGGGATACGGACAGAGCAAGGGGTCGCCCACCGAAGCCCGGCTCAAGGCAGATGCACTGGCCATTTTTGATTATATGTCAGACCGTTGGGGCCTTGATCCGGCCCGATGTGCGGCCTGGGGCAGAAGCCTGGGATCCTCCATGGCCGCCTTTCTGGCCCTGGAGCGGGGCCTTGGCCGGCTCATTCTGACCTGCCCCTTTGACAGCATCCAGGCAGTGGCAGGGGCCTATTATCCGTCCTGGCTGGTGAATCTGGTGCTGGAGGACCGGCACCGCACCATTGATTTTTCCCCCCGGATCATATGCCCGACCCTGGTGCTGGTGGCACCGACGGATGAGGTGATCCCCTTCCGGTACGCCCGGAATCTGTATGACAGCCTGACCTGCCCCAAACAGCTGGTTCCCATCCTCGGCGCGGGCCATAACACCATTTCGTCCTTTGATGCCTATTTTGAGTCGGTCAACCGGTTTCTGTCGCAAGGCCCGGAAACATCGGCAGTAT
>DATHSR010000324.1:0-7716 GCA_035464035.1 Desulfotignum sp.
CAGATTGTCAGCCAGCTCAAAGCCGGGAAACGCAGAGAATCCAGCACCCATGCCAAGGTATACCGGCCCTGGGGAGACTATGAAACCATTGACCAGTCCCAACGGAATCAGGTGAAGCGGATCACGGTCAAGCCGGGGGCCAAACTGTCTTTGCAGAAGCATTTTCACCGGGCCGAACACTGGACCGTGGTGTCGGGCACAGCCCTTGTCACCCGGGGGGAAGAAAAAGTGCTTCTCAAGGAGGATCAGTCCACATATATCCCTTTGGGGACGGTACACCGCCTGGAAAATCCCGGAAAAATTCCGCTGGAACTCATCGAGGTCCAATCCGGGTCCTATCTGGAAGAGGATGATATTGTCCGGCTGGATGATGTTTACGGCAGGCGGCATGAAAAAAAACCGGGCCGGGTATGATCCGGGATACTGCTGCTGATATCTGGCAAATGCCCCGCCAGGGACATAAAAATGTTGCAAAACCGTTAAAAATATTTAAAACTGTCTTTTTAATAAAAAACCCCATGCGACGGGACAGACCGGAAATAAAAATTAATTTTGGAGCGGGTTTATGGCGGACATGATATCTGAAACCATGAAAGGTAAATTTCTTCTGGCAATGCCTGGACTTCCGGACCCCAATTTTGCCCAGACGATTACCGCCATGTGTGAACACAATGAATCCGGGGCACTGGGATTTATTGTCAACAAGATCCACCCTCTGCTCACCGGGCGGGAACTGTTTGAAGACCTGAACATTGTCTGTGACGAAAGTGTGGACAAACTGGATATCTTTCTGGGCGGTCCGGTGCAGCCCTCCGGGGTGTTTGTCCTCCATGGACCGCCCTTTAACTGGAATGAAACACTTCAGGTGGCGGAATGGCTTGGACTGAGCAATTCCAGGGATATCCTGGAAGCCATTGCAGTTCAGAAAGGTCCGGCTGATTTCATGATCATGCTGGGGTGCGCCGGCTGGGGACCCATGCAGCTGGACAATGAACTGCACGACAACGCCTGGCTCACCTGCCCCATGACCAAAGAGATCATGTTTCAAACCAAGAGTGATCTGAAATATGAAAAAGCCATGATGCTGATTTCATAGATGACCTCCCAGAACGATCTATACGAATCCACTGAATCCGTTGTATCCGGCATTCTGTCGGTGATCGAAACCATGGAAGCGATTCCCCGGATGCCGGATGAAACGCTCCGCTCCTTTAAAGCCAGCTGCCGGAAAATCCCTGAACAGATAAGGTCCAACCGGATCAAGGTCGCTGTGGTGGGGGTGATCAAGTCTGGCAAAAGCACCCTGATCAACGCCATTACCGGGAAAGAAGTGGTGAAAAGGGGGGCCGGGGTGGTCACCGCCGTCACCACCCGCATTCGCAAAGGCCCGAAAAACCGGGCCACTATTTTTTTTAAATCCTGGGATGACATCAATCTGAGCCTGAGAAAAATTCTCGAGATGTTTCCTGGCGATGAAGAGGATTTTCCGAATGTGGATCTGGAAAAATTTGATCTGCGTAGAAAAAATGACCGGGAGGTTCTGGCCCGGGTGTATGAGAGGCTGGCACAGGATTTTCCTGTCACAGACCAGGGCATCCGACCCGAAACACTGATGATCCGGAATGCACTGGAGGGATATGATGCGTGCCGGAAGCTTGTGGGGGCGGATCAGGAGCGTCTGGTGTTCGAAGGCAGACTCTTTGAGGACCATAAAGCGTTCACTGGCGATAGCGCCAGAGCTTTTTATGTGGCAGATGTCTGTCTGGAACTTTTTGGCAGAACCCTGGACCCCCGGCTAGAAATAGCGGACTGCCAGGGAGCGGATTCCACGGATCCCAGTCAGCTGGCCCAGATTGTCCTTTATATTCAGCAGGCAAATCTCATCATTTACTGCATCAGCTCCCGGACCGGCCTGCGCCGGTCGGACCTGCGTTTCCTGAAGGTTATCAAAGGGCTGGGACTGCTCGAAAACATCCTTTTTGTGAACAATTGCGACCTGTCCGAGCATGATACGCTGGCGGACCTGGAGTCGGTTGCCCAGCGGACCGCTAAGGATCTTGCGTTTCTGGTTCCTTCTCCGGACATTTATTCATTTTCAGCGCTCATGGATCTGTTTGCCGCCATGGAAAAGAAGTTGAGCCAGCGGAACCGCCAGCGTCTGGCCCTGTGGCGGGAAGATACCGCCATGGCATCTTTTTGCAGAAAAAATGCCGCACGGTTTTATGACCGGTTTTCAAATCTGCTGGTCCACCAGCATCATCGGCTGCTGGTGTCCAACCACCTGGCGCGGCTGTCCTACATGGTTTCGGCAATGGAAGAAAAAGCGCGGTTTTTTATGGAGATGCTCGACGCCGATATGGATGGCAGAGAAAACGCAAAGCACCGGATCAGGCAGATACAGGAAAGCACCACCCGGCTCAAATCCATTGTGGCGCACTCGATCCCCGGTGCCGTTTCCGGTATCGCCCGGGAAATTGACGACTGCCTTGAAGATGCGTTTGCCAGAGACGCCATTCTGATCCGGCAGAAGATCTGTGATTTTGTCCGCCAGATGCCTCTGGATCAGGCCCCTTATGAGACCCGGATCAGAGAACTGGGGATAAAAAAAATCCTTTACCTGATGTATCAGGACTTCAGAAAACAACTTGATCTGTTCGTCATTGCCCAGATAATGCCTGATATCAAGGCCCTGGTCATCCGTCAGGAACAACGGATACAGGATTTTTTCCAATCCCTTCTGGACTCCTACCGGGTCGACTTTGTCTCATTGGCGGGACCCCCGGGCCGGGAGGATGCCATCACCGCCGGGTTGCCGGCAGAACCCCAGGAATTCAAGCCTGTCATGGATCTTCAGTCCATAAACAGAATCCTGGGCCTGACGCTGCCCGAACTCACCATCTCCCCCCGGTATTCGGGCAGAATGCAGACAAACGCACTGGCCGGTATGGGGATCTCTTTTGCTTCAAAACTGTTTTCAGCCCTGTTCAACAAACAGGCCGGGTTTTCTTTTTCCGCCGGGTTTGACGCGGCAGTCCGGAAAATAAAAAAACAGACCCTCCAGGCGGTGCAGCCCCAGATTCATCAGTTTCATATCCGGTTGAAAGACCAGTATTTTGCCCCGATGATCCAGGCGGCGACCCGGGATTTCACTGAAAAGATCCAGGAGCGCTTTTCAATGTATGACTCTCTGGACTCAGACATGGCCGCGGTATTCACTCTGGACCAGGCCAGAAAACAGGAACAGAAAAAAAAATTATCCGGCATCTTATCCCGGCTGGCACAGGTCCGTCAGGATATTTCTCAATTAACGCAACCCGCGTGAATGGTTTGTGTCGCTTGAGTTAGCGCATGGTGTCGGGGGGTCTATTTGAACCTGATTTGCGGCAGCACTCTGCCCGACAACTGTGCCGGCATAAAAGGAATCTGCCGGAACAGCTTTTCTTCAAGTGCGACGGTGATTTCCCACATCACGGTAATCCGGTCCGCTATGTGGGACTGTGTGCCGTATTTGACCCGGATATATTCCAGCCGCCTGGACAGGGAGACGACCGTGTCATGCAGGACCCGCTTGTCTGCGTAATTGACGATTTCCTGCTCTGAGATAGGGGCGTTTGTTTTGTGACAGTCAAGAATGACATGCTGCCGGATGATGTTGCCGACTTCAGGATATCCCAGACTTTCCAGCAGCGTCCCCCCGGTTTCTGAATGCAGTTCGCCGGTATCAAAACTGCGTGTTTTGGTGATATCGTGAAGCAGGGCGGCTGCGGTGGCAAGTTCCACATTCAGGGAAGGCGTGGTTTTTTTCAGGTGCCGGCACAGGCAGAGGGTCACATTGCCGACCATGATGGAGTGGTCCACAATATGATCCATCATTCCCATCTTCTGGATGAGCTGAAAGCATTGTTTTCGGGTGGGTATTCTCATAAAATTCTATTGCAGTTATACGCGGTATTGATATGATAGAAAAGATTTTTTTATAAAACAGGTGCCTGACATGTTAGAGAAAATAATATCCGGCGGTCAGACCGGAGCGGATCAGGCGGCCCTGGATGTGGCGGTCAAATATAACATTCCCTATGGGGGGTGGATCCCCAAAGGCAGAAAAACTGAAGCCGGTCCGCTGCCCTCCCGCTACACAATGGCCGTGATGCCCACTGCAGACTACCGGGACCGGACCCGCCAGAACGTTCTGGATTCACAGGGAACGGTGATCCTTTACCGCAGGCATCTGACCGGCGGTTCCAGGTTGACACGGGAACTGGTACAGTCGGTTCAAAAACCGTATTTTGCCGTGGACCTGATGGTATTTGATCCATTTGAAGCTGCCATGATGCTTCAGACCTTTGTTCATGAAAACCGGATTCGGGTGCTGAATGTGGCAGGGCCCCGGGCCAGCCATGATCCGGGAATTTACGAAGATGTGAAGATCATCCTGGAAACCCTGGTTTATCTGCTGTTTCTGGAGCAGGATGAACCCTGGCCGTCTGTTTTTGTATCCCCTTCAGATCTGCCCGCCGGTGCGGCCAAGGCTTTTCCGCAGACAAAGGATGCGGCTGTGAGCCTGTTGATGGCAGATCTGCCTTTGAAAATCAAGGCAAATATCGCCCGGCTGGACCCTGAAGATATCCGGATTCCGTATTTTTCCTGGCTGGATCATCTCCGGAACCGGCTGGGGCTGGATGAGGGAAACACAGATCTTGTGGAAGCCTGCCGCCGGGATGCGGGGCTGGCATATTTTACCATGGAGGATGCGGTCATGGAGATCATCAAGGCAGTGAAAGCTTCCTGTGATGAGGCATTCCGGCTGCGGGTCGTCAGATGATACCCATCCGCGACAACCAGGTCTCTGACTGTGTGCCGGTGGTGACTTACGGCCTGATGGGAGTCAACCTGCTGGCATGGTTTTTCCAGCTCCAGACGGGGCTGAACAACCAGGTTTTCTATTATCTTTACGGCCTGGTGCCGGCCAAATATACCGTGGAAGAGATGTCCCGGCATTTTTCACTGGGGAACCACGTTCTTTCATTGTTCACCTATATGTTTCTCCATGGCGGGTTCTGGCATCTTCTGGGAAACATGTGGTCATTGTATATTTTTGGAGACAATGTCGAATCCCATTTCGGTTCGGTCCGGTTTCTTGGATTCTATGTGCTGTGCGGTCTGATTTCCGGGGCGTTCCATTTTCTGCTCAACCCGTTTTCCATGGTTCCCACCATCGGTGCCAGCGGCGCCATCGCCGGGGTGATGGGGGCGTATTTTCTGTTGTATCCGGGTTCCAGAATACTCACGCTGGTGCCCATCATCTTTATTCCCTGGTTTATTGAAATACCGGCGTTTATTTTTCTGGGGGTCTGGTTGTTTATACAGTTTCTGAACGCTGCCGGCCAGGGTGCCGGCGCCGGTATCGCCTGGTGGGCCCATATCGGAGGATTCTTCGCTGGTATGGTTCTGGTGGGTTTCAACCGGCGAATTCCCAGACTCGGTGCCCAGCAGAAGATCCGGCAGTTTACCCAAAAGCGGCATACTCCCCGGCTTCAGACCATTCTGGCAACCCCGTCATCCAATGCGCAGGATCTGTCGGGTACCCTCGAAATCTCATCTTTAGAAGCGCTCACCGGCACCCGGAAGCTGGTGACCATCCCCTGGGGGTTTCACAAACCGTTGTACCGGGTGACCATACCGCCCGGGGTCCGTAACGGAACCCGGCTGCGGCTGGCAGGCATGGGGCGTTCCCTGCCGGGACAGCCCAGAGGAGACATGTTTTTGACTATACAGATTAAAAATGCGATTTAAAAATCTTGGCATAAGTGTGCTGGCGGTACTGGGGATTCTGGCCCTCGGCCTGGCCATCCTGGCTGCCAACCTGCCGTTTGCAGCCCAGCGGCTTATTGAGTACCGGTTTCATCCGGTGCTGTCGGCCCAGAACCTTCGGTTTACACTCGCACATGTGGGGGTTTCCCGGACCCTGGTGTCGGATCTGGGATGGGGCCAGGACATCTCCGCGGATCTGGCGGATATCGTCTATGATCTCCGGGGACGTCATCTGCCGGCAATCCGGCAACTGACCTTGTCCGGCCTTACGGTAAAGGCACAGGTTGATCCGGATCAGGGAATCGTTATCGACGGTGTGCTTCCAGGCAAAGATTTCAGACCGTCTCCGGGCGGGGCCGGAGCAGCCCTGGACCGTTTTCCGGCATCAGGTGGCAGGGAATTCAAAAGGATGCTGACGCCGTATCTGCCTTTTTTGCCTGAACAGATCCAGATCAGCAACAGCCGGCTGATGCTGGCCGTTGACGGTAAAATGATCCAGATCCCCTTTGATGCCACCCTGTCAGTAGATAAAAGCCACCAGAAAGCGGTGTGCCATGCCACACTCTATCCCTTTGGTCAGCCGGTTTCCCTGACAGCAAGGGTCGATGCGGCTGCCGGGGTGGAAACTTTCCGGCTGGCGGCCCGCGCCTTTGATGTGCATCCTCTGGCAGATTTTCTGCCACCGGTGGCGGGAAAGGGTCTGTCCGGCACAATCGATCTGACGGTGGAAAAACTTTTTCACAACACCTGGCAGGTGTCGATATCCGGGCTGGGTGTTGCCGGGCCTGAAGGGCCTAAAATCCCCCATGCATCCGCACGGATTTTAAGAGACGAAAACCGGATCACGCTGCTGGGACAGCTGGGACTGGCCCATCCGGCGTTTGGGGATCTGGCGGTTTTCAGCCGGACCCTTGTTGTCCTGGATCCGTCAGGATCAGGTATTCAGGAAATTGATATGGTCTGTGAAACCCAGCCCAGGGACACGCTGGCTCTGATCCGGGACAATACCCGTGTCGACCTGAACCGCCCTCTGGCTGCCCTGTCTTTGCAGATCAGGGACCGGGCCGTTTCAGGCAATCTGGTGGTCACTTTTCTGGAGACCGTGATTCAGCTTGACACAGGGCAAGTTTCAGTGGGGCAGGGGGCTGTCAACTCAGAGATCCAGGGAAATCTGGACACGGGTGCCATAACAGTGGATCTGCACTCTCAGTTGTCCGGAATTCAGCTTGAAAATCCGGACAGCACGGCCCGGTTCCGGCGGATGGAAACCACAGGGCGCATTTTCCTGGATGTCAGCGACCCGCTCATGCAGCCCCGGGTGGATCTGACCACGGAACTGTCGGCCGGCAGCGTGACAGTCCCTGGAAAAAATCTTTATGTCCAGGGCATTTTTGCCCGTCTGCCTGTCACTTTTCCCGATGCCGGCGGTACCGGCCGGTTTTCAATGGAAAAACTGATGATTGATAACCGGACTTACCTGAAAGGAGACGGACGGATTCAACGGACCGGTCAGGCAACCGTGGAGTTTGACGGCAAACTGCAGGTGCCTGAAAACCAGGATTTAACCATCGGATTCAACGGATTTGCCGGTCTGACGCCCCGGCCCTATCTGCGGGCAGAAGCGGCAACAAACCGGTTTCGCTTTTCACCGCAACGGTTTGAGAAGCTGCTGCCCCGGACCACCTTTCTTGCTGAATATGACCTGGAGGCCAGCGCTGCCGGCCATGTTTCTTTTGAAAACCATCAGATCACCACCGGTGCGGACCTGATCATTCATGACGGCACCCTGTCCCTGCCGGATCTGGATTTGACCGCATCGGGTATCCGGGGGCGGGTGTCCCTTAAAGACCTGCTGTCACCGGCATCCTTACCGGGCCAGGTGCTGACGGTTGACCACATCCGGGC
>DATHSR010000325.1:0-4524 GCA_035464035.1 Desulfotignum sp.
CAGGCCGGCCCGGGGAATGATCCGGCGGTATAAAAAATGGTTGAGCCGTTCTTTGGACATGATTTTCCTTATCACGGGAAAACGGGATTTCCAAGTGGTTTTAAAGGGTTCCTCCCCGGTGTCCTTCATCTTCATTGACAGAACACAGCCCCGGGTGGTATGAATTTCAAATCCGTGTAAACCCTTTTATGTGCCAGGAGCACACCCTGATGGATGTTCCCATTGATTTTGACCGGATCACCCGGTTGTTTGAGAACGCCTTCAATGAAGGCAGGCAGTTTCTCTATGAATATGAGGTATACCAGCTGCTGGCCAGCTCCGGAGCGGAAACCCCGCCCGGCTGCCGGCTGCTGACCCGGGGCGTGCGGTATACGGATGATGAACTGACATCCCTGCCGGGGAGCCGGTCTGTCCTGAAAATCGTTTCTCCCGCCATCATTCACAAGACCGAGGTGGGCGGGGTCCGGATTGTGGAAAACGATGCCAATAAAATCCGGTCTGCCATGCGGCGCATGTTCTACGAGGTGCCCGAAGCGTATGCCGACTGGATCCGGGACCAGGACCTGCCCGGTCCCTACCGGGAACTGAGCGGCAGCGCCCTGGTCACGGCGGTGGCCAGGGACATCAAAGGGGTGCTCCAGGTGCAGTACATGCCTCCGGATTCCCAGGCATTCGGCAATGAGCTCATTGTGGGGCTGCGCCATACCCGGGAATTCGGGCCGGTCATCAGTGCCGGTTTGGGGGGGACGGACACCGAACTGTATGCCGCCCGGTTCAGGAAAGGCCAGGCCATTGTGGCGGCCTCCACTGCCATGGAAGACGGCCCGGGGTTTTTTCAGATTTTCAGGCAGACCATCTCCTATCGCAAGCTGGCCGGCCTGACCCGGGGACAGCGCCGGATCGTTACCGATGAACAGATCATCGAGTGTTTTGAATCCTTTGTCCGCATCGGCAATTTCTACTCCCAGGCCAATCCGGATGCCCCGTTCGTCATCGAGGAACTGGAGATCAACCCCTTTGCGTTCACCGATTATCTGATGGTCCCCCTGGACGGCCTGTGCCGGTTTTCGGTAACTGAAAAACCACCGGGCAGACGGCCTGCGGCCAAAATCCATCATCTGCTTCACCCGGAATCCATCGGGATTGTGGGGGTATCCGCCACAAGGAAAAATTTCGGCCGCACCATTTTGAACAATATCCTGGCAGAAGGATATCCCAGAGACCAGGTGGTGGTGTTCAAGGAAAATATGGAGCAAATAGACGGGGTGCGCTGCCTGGACGGGCTGGCCGATCTGGCCCGGGCCAGGATACCCCGGCTGGACCTGTTTGTTGTGGCGGTGGGGGCGCTGCAGGTGCCGGACCTGGTGGCGGAAATCATCCGCAGGGATGCCGCCCGTGCGGTCATGCTTATCCCCGGTGGCCTGGGAGAAACCAGTGACAGCCATGAACGGGCCCGGCAGGTGGCCGGCCGGATTCAGGAGGCCCACACCCGGGAGGGGGGCGGGCCGGTCTTTCTGGGTGCCAACTGCATGGGCGTAATTTCCAAGCCCGGGCGGTATGACACCTGGTTCATTCCAGAGGAAAAACTGCCCAAGGAGCGCCAGAAGCCGTATCACCGGTCGGCCCTGATCAGCCAGAGCGGGGCGTTCATGCTTCACCGCACCCATCAGTCCCCGTTTCTGTCGCCGGCATATATGATCTCCATGGGCAACCAGACCGACCTGACCCTGGGGGATATGCTGTGGTATTTCAAGGATTCAGACCAGGTGGATGTGATTGCCGTGTATGCGGAAGGATTCAACGACCTGGACGGTCTGGCGTTCTGCCGGGGGGTCCGGGGGGCGGTACTGGCCGGAAAGGACGTGGTGTTTTACAAGGCCGGCCGGACCCCGGAGGGAAAGGCGGCCACCGGCAGCCACACCGCGTCTCTGGCCGGCGATTATATGGTGTGTGAAAGCTGTGTGTCCCAGGCAGGGGCCATTGTGGCCCGCAGTTTTACAGAATTCCAGGACCTGATGCTTCTGGCGGAAACCCTGAGCAGCAAAACCATCCGGGGCAACCGCCTGGCCGCTGTGAGCGGTGCCGGGTTTGAGGCGGTGGGCATGGCGGATTCCGCCCAGTCGGATGATTTCTGCCTGGAGCTGGCCCGGTGCACGGCAGATACCTGGCAGGCGGTGGCCCAGGTGCTCGAAGAAAAGGGGTTGTCTGGGCTGGTGACCCTGTCCAATCCCCTGGACATCAATCCGGCGGCTGATGATGACGCCCACGCGCGGATCTGTGAAACCCTGGCAAAAGATCCCAATGTGGATGCAGTGATCCTGAGCCTGGATCCTTTGTCCCCGGCCATGAAGACCCTTGACAGATCATCGGTGCCTGCCTTTGATATGCACCGGGGCGACAGCATCCGCCGCCGGATGACCGATCTGGCAGACCGGACCGATATCCCCATTGTCACGGTGGTGGACGGGGGACGGCTCTATGATCCGCTGCGGGATGCCCTCATGGCCGCAGGGGTCCCGGTCTTCCAGGTCTGCGATCAGGCTGTGGCGGCCCTGGCCCTGTATATTCAGGGGCGGCTGCGTGCGGATGCCATCCGTTCCAGTGCCGGTCTGGTTACCTAAAAACAGGTGCATGCATGGCGGATATGAAAAAAAGGACCGTGGTGCTGACCCGGGAACCGGTGGCGCTGTTCAAGGTTCTCAAGTTTGAGAACCTGGCGGCCAGCGGAGGGGAGGCCAAGCATTTCATCGATCAGGGCCGGGTGCGGGTGAACGGGCTGGTGGAGACCCGGAAGCACAGAAAAATCCGGGCCGGAGATGAAATCGCGTTCGACGGTATGCTGCTTTGCATGGTGTCGGCCATGCCGCAGATCTAAGGAGGAAAAATGACGGAACGTGCTGAAAAAGATACCATGGGAGAAATCCTTGTGCCCGAAAATGTCTATTGGGGGGCCCAGACCCAGCGCGCCGTGAAGAATTTCAATATCGGGGATGAAAAAATGCCCGGTCCCGTGATCCGGGCCTTCGGGTATCTGAAGAAAGCGGCGGCCCGGGTGAACAAAACCTTTGGGCTGCTGCCCGACCTGAAGGTCCGGCGCATCGAACAGGTGTGTGATGAAATCATCCGCGGGGAACTGGATGACCATTTTCCCTTGAAGGTCTGGCAGACCGGGTCCGGCACCCAGACCAACATGAATGTCAATGAAGTGATTGCCAACCGGGCCAAAGCCCTGGCCGGTGAAGACGCCGGCCAGGATGCGCCGCCGCTTCATCCCAATGATGATGTCAACAAATCCCAGTCATCCAATGATGCCTTTCCTACAGCCATGCACATGGCCGCCTATGCCCTGCTGGCCGATACCACACTTCCGGGATTGCGGGCACTGCAACAGGGCCTGGCACAGAAAAGCCGGGACTGGGAATCCATTGTCAAGATCGGACGGACCCATTTCATGGACGCGGTGCCCCTGACACTGGGCCAGGAGTTTTCAGGCTATGCCGCCATGCTGGATCAGGGTATTCGCCATCTGACAGATCATCTGCCCCGGGTGGCCCAGGTGGCCCTGGGCGGGACGGTGGTGGGTACGGGCCTGAACAGCCCCAAAGGGTTTGATGTCCGGGTGGCGGCGGAGCTGGCCCGCCTCACCGGCCATCCTTTTGTGGCAGCCCCCAACAAATTCGCCGCTCTGGCCGCCCATGACACCCTGGTGGCCTGCCACGGCGCACTTAAGGCCCTGGCGGTGAGCCTGATGAAGATCGCCAATGATATCCGGATGCTGGGGTCCGGCCCCCGGTGCGGTATCGGAGAGCTGCTGCTGCCGGCCAATGAACCGGGATCGTCCATCATGCCGGGAAAGGTCAACCCCACCCAGGCTGAGGCCGTCACCATGGTGTGTGCCCAGGTCATGGGCAATGACACCACCGTGTCCGTGGCCGGATCATCCGGTCATTTTGAATTGAATGTGTTCAAACCGGTGATCATCTACAATTTTTTGCAGTCAGCACAGCTGCTCGGGGATGCGGCCGCCTCGTTTCAGGCCCGTTGCATCCAGGGACTTGCGCCCAGACACAAGACCATCCAGGCGCACCTGGAAAACTCGTTGATGCTGGTCACGGCCCTGGCCCCGGAATTCGGGTATGACAAGGCAGCGGTGATCGCCAAGAAAGCCCATGCACAAGACATTACACTGGAACAGGCCGCCTGTGATCTGGGGTATCTGACCAAAGAGGCGTTTCAAAAACTTGTGGATCCAGGTGCCATGACCCGGCCGTTTAACGCAGAGGAAAAGGAAACAAGGCATGACTGAACATGTGGCCCTTTTTAAGGGATATCCGTTTAAAAAAGGACAGAAAATCAGAATCGAAGCGTCTCCCCGGTCCGGGGACTGGGAAGTGATAGATGTCACCGATTACAAGGTGACCCTGCGCTGTCCCTTGTCCGGCAGGGAATTTACCTGGGGCCGTTTCTGCTACCTTGTGGAAGAGACCCTCCGGCCGTGGCCGGATACCGATTAGCGCAAGGGAG
>DATHSR010000326.1:0-2296 GCA_035464035.1 Desulfotignum sp.
TCCGTGCCGGCAATGTTGTTCTCCACCGCTTTCCAGGGATGCTTTTCCAGCATGGGAACATGTTTGTAGGCGGCCGCATGAAACACGATCCCGGGACAAAACTGCGCAAAAATTCGGTCCAGCTCTTCCGGGTCCTGGATATCGGCCAGCACCGGGATGATCGTCACCTGCCTGAAATTTTTGGTCAACTCCAGGTCGATGTCATACAATGGGCTTTCGGCCCTTTCCACCAGAACCAGCGTTTCCGGGGAAAACCGGCAGATCTGACGGCACAGGCCGGTGCCGATGGACCCGCCCGCACCCGTGACCAGCACGCAGTTTTTCCCCAGGTACCCCCCGATCACAGCTTTATCAAGTTGCACCGGGGCTCTGCCTAAGAGGTCCCGGTACTCCACGTTCCGGATGGCACTCAGACTGATCCGGCCGTCGATCAGTTCCCCCATGTCCGGGATGAGCTTGAAATCCACATCCGCCTTTCTGCACAGATCCACGATGGACCGCATCCGGTCGGATGTCGCAGAGGATATGGCAATGAGCACATCCGTGATCTGAAGGCCTTCGGCTACGGTGACCAGGGCATCGATGGTGTCCAGCACCGGCACCCCGTGAATCTTTCTGCCGATCTTGGACCGGTCGTCATCCAGAAACCCCACCACATGGGACTGCACAGAAGGGTTTTCCCGGAACTGCCGGCAGATCTTTTCCCCGCAGTCCCCGGCCCCGATAATCAGCATCCGCCGGCCCTTGTGCTCTCGCGTGCGAAGCATGGCCTGCACCATACCCGGCAGGTCCCTGAGTCCGACCGCCCCGGTGAAGTTTTCAAAACACAGCCGGATGGACACCCTCACCCCGATCACCAGCAGGACCGTCAGACACCAGTCAATGATGAACACAGACCTTGCCACCTGCTCAAAACGGGTGATGAACAGTATGGATACGATCAGAATCAATGTGGCCACCGTGGCGGCCTTGATGATGGCCAAAAGGTCACTGATGCCGGTATACCGCCACAGGCCCCGGTACAGGTCGAAAAAATAAAAGCAGGTCAGCTTGATCGCCGTCACAAAAAACACCCACTGGATGAACCGGTCCCTGGCCCACAACGGGATGTCAAAATCGAACCGGATCAGGTGGGCCAGATAGAACGCCCCGGACACCAGAATACTGTCCAGCAGCAGGATCATTAAAATATTGCGGGGTATCTTAATTTTCACTGGAAGGAAACCTTTTACGGACAATAATGGAAAAAACAGTGAAAATCAGGCCGAAAAACAGATACATCGCCAGCAGGGGCCATGCCCCGCCAGGGTGCAGCCACATGGCCAAAACCCCCACCAAAAGCTGGACCGCACCATACCCGACAGACACCTTCCAGTGCCCGATGCCCGCCTCATTGACCAGCACCTGATAAATATGCTTGCGGTGGGGCGCCACCAGAGAATCCCCATTTTTGATTCTCACCGCCATGGTCACCATCTCGTCAAAATAAAACAGGGCCAGAAACCCTGCCATCACCAGAAAATCCGCCAGGTCCTGTGACAGAAAAATCACCAGGCAGGCAAACACGAATCCCAAAAGGATACTGCCCACATCCCCTAAAAACACCTTTGCCACAGGAAAATTAAAAAACAGAAATCCCAGGCAGGCAAATGCCAGAGCCAGGTTCAAAGAAACAAAAACCGGCGGCACGGCTGAAATCCCGGCATAGACCGCCATCAACAAAAACGCCAGAAATCCGGTGATGCCGGCAATGCCGTCAATCCCGTCCATGAAATTGTAAAAATTGGCAGTGCCCACGATAAACACCAGAACCGGCAGCCAGCGCACATAGGCCCCCGGCCCCGCCCCTTTGGCGTGCAGAAAGAAAACCAGAAAAAAAAGGGCGCACCCGAAATGGATACCCAGGCGGTGCAAGACGGGCAGAATATGCCGGTCCGCCCCCCAGAAGCTTGCCAGAGAAATCGCCAGGGCCGGAATCCAGATGAAAAAAGGAATTTTCAGCACCAGACCGGTGACCACCAGGGCCGCCAGGATGCCCAGTCCCGCCCCTTTGGGAATCATCTTATCATGAGAGCTTCTAAAGTTGGGCACATCCATGGCCCCGATCCTGTCTCCGTACCGCATCACCAGCCATGATCCGGCAACCCCCAGCAAAAATCCCGATATCGCGAACATCATGCGTCAAACCTCATGGATCTGAATTTTTTTTGGGGCCGATACCCAAAATCAGCGGCCGCTTCAGAAGCGTCAAACACCAGATCCTGGTTCATCCGTTCAACCATGCCCATGGTCCAGT
>DATHSR010000327.1:0-3334 GCA_035464035.1 Desulfotignum sp.
CTGGCAAACAGAATGGCCGATGATATCAAAGGAATGACAAACAGCCGGATCTTCATCAGGTCCAGGTCCAGCAACGGATAGGGGCTGCGCTTTTCATTCACGAAAAACCCCAGACCACAGGCCGCTGCCGTCATCAGTCCCAGCCCTGATTTCACAGACATAAATCCCCAGTCCGGAGACCGCACCAGGGTGACAATCAGGCTGCACAGAAACGCCACCAGCAGCAGGCTGCCGCGTTTATCCAGCGGTTCGCCGCTGCCGCTGCCCCCGGGCAGCCCCCTGAGCACCAGCATGCCGGCCGCCACCGCCATCACGCCGATGGGCACATTGATATAAAAAATCAGACGCCAGGAAAAATATGCCAGAATCCCCCCCCCTGCCAGGGGTCCCAGGGTCAGGCCGGCAGCCACCACCGCTCCCATCATCCCCAGGGCTTTGCCCCGCTCTTCAGGCCCAAAGGCATCCACCACCAGGGCCGGAGAGCAGGCCATGAGCATGGAGGCCCCAACCCCCTGAACCGCCCGGGCGCACACCAGCATCTGGGAGGTCACGGCCTGACCGCACAGCAGCGATCCCAGGGTGAACACAAAAAATCCCACCACATAGACCTTCCGGCGGCCCTGAATATCGGAGAGCCGGCCAAAGGTCAGCAGCAGGGAAGAAACGGTGAGCAGATACACCACCACCACCCATTGCACGGTTTTCACATCCGAGGCAAGGTCTTCCATGATATAAGGCAGCGCCACATTGACAATGCTCGAATCCAACGTGGACATGAAAATCGACACCCCCACCAGTGCAAACACCTGCCATTTTTTATCAAAAACACCCATATGTCGTGCACTCCCTTCTTTTGATACGCCCCAGAATATGGTATATTCATCGGGTAAACAAGCTAAAATAAAGGAGCCCCATGGCAACCATCAATGATGTCATACTGATCTATCTGGAAGATGCCCCTATTTCCTTTGCCCGGGTTGAGAACATCGCCCCGGACCGGAAAAAAGACTGGTTCCGGATAACCCTGCTCATGCTTCAGATCCCTTTGCAGACAGTCACCTGGATCCTCAGGGACAGCTATATCAACGGCGACGAATTTCAGATGAACGGCAAACGGATGCGCCTGGAAACCGTGACAGCGCCCAGGGAAGAACCCGCGTTTTCTGGCGGCAAAAAAATCAGCCCCAAAAAACAGGACCCGCCCCAGAAGCCGGAACCAGGCCAGGCATCCGACAACATCATCTCGTTTGCCGACCTGAAGAAAAAAAACCATGATCCAGACCCGGCCTGACATCATTTCCGCCTCCAGACGGACCGATATCCCGGCGTGGTATACGCCCTGGTTTCTGGAACGTATCCGGCAACAGACATTTGCGGTGACCAACCCGTTCAACCGCCGGGTCCGCCAGATCCATGTATGTCCTGAAAACACCCGCACCCTTGTGTTCTGGTCCAAGAATTTCGGCCCGTTTCTGGCCCTGGACGCCCACCTTATCCTGGCAGATATGGGATTCAACCTGTTTTTCAATTTCACCGTCAATTCCGTATCCCCCCTGCTGGAACCCGGCCTGCCGGCCCTTGAGGTCCGCCTGGACCAGGCCGGATACCTGGCGGACCGGTTCGGCCCCGGGGCGGTCGCCTGGCGGTTCGATCCCATCTGTTTCTTTACCCGGGGCCCCCTTCCAGTCGAAGACAACCTGGCTGATTTTCCCCGGATCAGCCGGGCCATGGCAGATTTCGGCATCACTTCCTGTGTCACCAGCTTTTACGACCCATACCGCAAGGTGGCCGCCCGGACCCACTACCTGGCCCGGTGCGGCGCCCCCCTGATCCGGTTCACAGATCCGGGAACCGGACGCAAAACCGCCCTGATCCGATCCCTGGCCGCCCAGTTGGCGGATAAAAACATGGACCTGTGCCTGTGCTGCGAAGCAGACCTTTTCCGGCACCTGGATCCTGTTCCTGACAATGTCCGGGAAAACGCCTGTATCAACGGGCCCCTGCTCAGGCAGCTTTACGGCGGCACCCTTGACATCCGCCGGGACCCCGGCCAGCGGACAAAACAGGGATGCCGGTGTACGGCGGCGGTGGATATCGGCTCCTACCAGGACCATGTGTGCCATCATAACTGTCTGTTCTGCTACGCCACCACCGATACGGACATCCGCATCAGACAGGACCGTCAGCAGTGAAACTCGGGTCGCTTCATATCCCGGGGAAAACTTTTCTGGCTCCTCTGGCCGGCATCACCAACCTGCCTTTCCGGCGGCTGGTGAAAGAGTGCGGCAGTGCCGTGGTCTGCTCGGAAATGATCAGTGCCAACGGATTGTTTTACAATTCAGACAAAACCCTTGCCCTGCTGCAGTCCTGCCCGGAAGAGCGGCCGCTGTCGGTTCAGATTTTCGGGGCAGATCCCGCGGTCTTGGCCCGGGCAGCCGCCGAAATCCAGGCCATGGGCGTGGCAGATATCCTGGATATCAATTTTGGATGCAGCGTAAAAAAAGTGACCCGTCAGGGGGCCGGGGTTGCCCTGATGCGGGACATGCCAACCACCCGAAAAATTCTCGAAGCTGTCCGAAAGGCCACCACCCTGCCCTTGACCATCAAACTGCGGTCCGGGTGGGACCCCTCCGGCGCCCAGGCCTTTGCCATAGCGGACATGGCCCAGCACCAGGGAGTGGACGCCGTGATTTTTCACCCGCGCACCGCCACCCAGGGATTCACCGGCCGTGCCGACCGGGACCTGATCCGTCAGATGAAGCAGAAGCTTTCCATCCCGGTGATCGGAAACGGCGATATCCAGACTCCCTCTGATGCGCTGGAGATGCTCGATCAGACCGGATGCGATGCGGTCATGATCGGCCGGGCCGCCCTGGCCAACCCTTTTATTCTCGGCCAGGTGGAAGACCTTCTCAGCCATGGCACCTGCCGGCCGGTCACGGCCGCTGATCTGTTCAGAAAGATGGAACGGCTCATCCACCTTTACACCGCGCACTTCGGGGAATCTGCTGCCTGCAGAATGCTCCGGGGCAGGCTTTCCTGGTTTGTAAAAGGCATGCCCGGGTGTTCGGATCTTCGCGGTGCATTGTCCCGGATCCCGTCCACCGCCCTTGCCTGTGAGCTGATCCGGGAGTATGAATATCGCCTCAACTTGTGAACCCCGTTCATTCAAACGAAATCCGGGATATCCCCAGATGAAAATCGCAAAAACACCTTGACAAAGATCCAAAAAAACAGGATATATTTAACTGAGCATTTTAAATAGATGCGGATAGTCGGAAAAAGATTCCGGACCGAATTCAATTAGAAAAAAAATTAGCGTCTTACGAAAATC
>DATHSR010000328.1:0-3803 GCA_035464035.1 Desulfotignum sp.
ATGATCTGGACCGGGCTTTTCAAACGGCGGTGCAGGTCATCTACTTTCTGATGAAAAAATATCAGCTTCCGTTTCATGGCTGCAGTCAAAGACTGCTGAAGAGCGGTCAGGTGAATGTCCAGCTGTCTTTTTTCAGGCACAGCCAGTTCAGCGGCAGCCGAAGGGGTAGGGGCCCTGAGATCTGCAACAAAATCAGCAATGGTGAAATCTGTTTCATGGCCGATACCGGTAATCACCGGAATGCGGGATGCAAAAATGGCACGGGCCACCGGCTCGGAATTAAATGCAGACAAGTCTTCCAGGGAACCTCCGCCCCGGGCTAGAATGATCACATCAGCAGTATCGCGCTGGTTCACCGCATTGATTGCATATGCAATTTCACAGGGGGCTGAATCTCCCTGAACCGCTGCGGGGAAGATCTCAAGCCGGCAGTTGGGAAGCCGCCGCAGGGAAATATGAATGATATCCCGGACCGCAGCGCCGGTCCCGGAAGTGATGACAGAGATTGTACCGGGAAAAAAAGGGATTGGTTGTTTATGCTCTGGGTCAAACAATCCTTCATCTCCGAGTTTCTTTTTGAGTTGCTCAAAGGCTTTTTGCAGGGCACCGGTACCCGCCGGTTCGATGTGTTCAAAAATCAGCTGATAAGCCCCCCGGGGCTCATAAAGTGTCAAACGGGCAAGACCAGTGATTTTCATTCCGTTTTCAACAATGAACTTGAGATTTCGTTTCTGGTTTTTAAACATGACACTGCTGATCACAGCCTGGTCATCTTTGAGGGAAAAATAGGAATGCCCGGATGCCGGGGTCGCGGCATTCGAAATTTCTCCGGTGATCCAGACAAAGGGAAACCGGTCCTCAAGCAGGGTTTTAATTTCCCGGGTCAAATGTGATACAGTATATATATGGCTGGTTCTCTGGTCCGGCATTGGGTATCTTGTGTTAACTAAATCAAAGATTTCATTTATAAAATAGATTCACCCCAAAAGTCAACACCGGCTAAATTTGAGCACCGGGACTGCCCAGGAAAAACCGGGGCATCACGCGTCCTTGAAAGCCTGGAAACTCAGTGTCTGATAATATATATTATGTAAACTTTTATTTTTCCCGCAGTTTTCCATATCTGTTGGATATCCCGCAAAATCGACAACCTGACCAAATTATAATCTTGAATTTCCCCCCTTTCATGTTATATTGCCTTGTAACTGATCCGCGTTAACCTGACAATTTTTTTGGAGGAACAATGAATCCCACGTTTGCACAAACCACCACCCTGGTAAAAGTGAATACATTTATCAGGAGCGTTTACAACTGGATGACCATCGGGCTGGTTCTGACCGGGGTCACATCCTATTTTGTCTCCCAGAGCCCGGGACTGCTCCAGGTTTTTTACGGCACCCCGTTCATGCCCATAATCCTTTTCATTGGACTGATCATCTTGTGTGGATATCTTTCTGCCAGGATCCAGAAAATCGAAGCCAGCACCGCCACAGCACTTTATGTTGCACTGACGGTAGCCTACGGAATCATTCTGACGCCCATTTTTCTGATCTACACCGCGTCATCCATTGTATCCACCTTTTTTATCTGTGCGGCCACCTTCGGCGCTGCCAGCGTTTACGGCATGGTAACCAAAAAAGATCTGACCGGTATGGGACAGTTCCTGATGATGGGACTGATCGGTATCATCATTGCCATGATCGTAAATATTTTCATCGGCTCCACCATGATGCAGACCATTATCTCCATGATTGCGGTCATCATCTTCACCGGCCTGACCGCCTATGACACACAGAAACTCAAAAACATGGCAGTAACCCTGCCGGACAATGCCACCGGCGCCATGGTCCGCAAGGGTGCGCTGATGGGCGCCTTGAGCCTGTATCTGGACTTCCTGGGCCTGTTCATTCATCTGATGCACCTGCTGGGGGTTGCCCGGGAATAGTATCCCAAAAGACCTGAATCGTAGTTCACATACAAACAGGGCCCGGCGGAGAATTGCCGCCAGGCCCTGTTTGTATATATAACTGTCACTGGATTTTTTTTGATATGCCGGGCCTCACAGGTTGTCCCGGATGGCCTGGCAGATTTTTCTGCAGCAGGCGGCGGTCAGCGCCTTGTCCGGGCCCTCCACCATTACCCGAAGCAGCGGCTGGGTGCCGGAATACCTTACCAGAACCCGCCCTCTTTCCCCCAGACAGGTTTCCACTTCTTCAATTACCTGGGCGATGGCACCCACCTGAGTGAAATCCGGACGTGACGCATCCACGGTCACATTTTCAAGCACCTGGGGATACACCTGCATGACCTTGGCCAGCTCGGACAGGGAACGGCCGGTTTCCGCAAGGATTGCAATCAGGCGCAGGGCAGACAAAATACCGTCCCCCGTGGTATGATCATCCAGAAATATCATATGTCCGGAGTCCTCTCCGCCCATGACCGCCCCGGATCGTTTCATTTCCGCAAGCACCTGCCGGTCCCCTACCCCGGTTGTGACATGCCGGATGCCCAGTGATTCCAGTGCCCGGGTCAACCCGATGTTGCTCATGATTGTACTTACAACCGTGTTGTTTTTCAGCCGGTTCTTTTTTTTTGCATGACCCGCGCAGATGGCCAGTATCCGATCACCGGTAATGACATTGCCGGTCTCATCCACCGCAATCATTCTGTCGGCATCTCCGTCAAAGGCAATACCTATATCCGCATCCCGGGCCAGAACCTGGTCCCGAAGGTCCCCGATATGCTGGGAACCGCATTCAGCGTTGATGTTGAACCCGTCTGGCCGATCATGAATGAAATGCACATCAAACAGGTCACAATGAAATACCCGGTGACTGATGTCGCTGGCTGCCCCGTTGGCGGCATCCACCACCAGCCTGATGGGAGGAGTGAGTTTCCTGAAAGGAAACCGGTCCAGCAAAAACCGGGCATACATCTCCAAACCATCCGGAATAATTGATATTTTTCCCACCCTGTCCCGTGGAACATTCCGGGATTCCCGAATATGGGCCTCAATGACATCCTCCTGTGCGTCATTGAGCTTGACGCCGCCTTTCTGGAATATCTTGATCCCGTTGTCATAAAACGGATTGTGGGATGCGGAAACCATAACCCCTGCACCGACCCCGGTCAGACTGGCGGCCAGAAAAGCCACACCCGGGGTGGGAATCACCCCTGCCAGCCCCACATTCATGCCGGCAGAGGCGGCCCCTGCAGCCAGTGCTGATTCCAGCATATCCCCGGAAATCCGAGGATCCTTGCCGATAATCACCCGGTTTTCCCCCAGTTCCCGGGCCAGAAGGGCAGCGGCCCGTCCCGCCTTGAGAGCGGTCTCACAGGTCATGGGATGGATATTGGCCCGGCCCCGGATGCCGTCGGTACCAAACAGTCGTGTCATTATCATCGTTCCTTGCAAAGACTTCAGACCAGCAGTGGCTCTGACAGGGTTTTTTCAATATCCAGCAGCCAGGCGGAACCCAGGGATTTGAGTTCGCCTGAAAAACCCTGGATGGTGGAAATGTAGTCCCATGATTTCTGTGCCGCCATGGCAGCTGTCCGGATCACAAAAGCATTCCCCTCAGGGGTCATGGCCGGGGTGGTACCGTGATTGCCGAACTGTTTTACGGCCTTTTCCATGCCAGCAAGAATCGGATCATGGGCCTGGGACGGCCCCAGCGTATCACAGAATTTTTCCAGCTGCCTGAGGCGCTCGGCAATACACCCGTCCAGGGTTGTCTGAAGCCCCCGGACCAGCTCCCGTGACATGGCATCAACGGCAAACAGGGGACGGACATGGGCGTACC
>DATHSR010000329.1:0-8094 GCA_035464035.1 Desulfotignum sp.
AACGGAAGATCTCCTGCAGCCAGGATCCGGATCAATACCGCCGGCACCTGAAGCCTGCCATGGTGGGGATAGATAGACACCAGACACATCCGGGGCAGATCTGTCAGATCCTTGGATATCCTGGCTGCCGCCGCTTTGTGCCGGGATTCCAGACACCCGGAAAACTGAAGCTCGGAGTCCATGCAGTGCAGCAATGCACAGGCCATGTTGATCCGGTGAAAAGCCAGGGCCTGGTAAACCGGAACCCTGTTGTGATCACATGCCGTCTGCTGAAACACCCGAACCATTCCAGGCCCCAGACGGATGCCGTTAATAGATATCTGACTCATGCTCAGGTTCACAATACCCTGAAAAAAATAACCGGATGGCGGAAAGGGAATATGTTCCGCTTCCCGCCATCAAAGGTCGATTGTTCTTGCAGACCGACTGGACAACCCGGCTGGCTCAGCTGCAATGATCAGTCACGATCTCCATCAGTTCATCCAGATCGATGGGCTTGGGGATATAGTCATCCGCCAGGGTAGTTTTGCCGTCATGATGGGTATAGCTGGTGGTTTTCACCGAATCCGCCACAGCCGTAAGCAGCACCACGGCAATATCCTTGAGCTTGTCATCTGTTTTGATCTCTTCGCACACGTCCCATCCGTTTTTCCGGGGCATCATGACATCCAGAATCACCAGAGCCGGTTTTTCCTCCTTGATGCGGTCCATGGCCTCCACACCGTCATACGCCTTGGCCACCCGGAAGTTTTTGGCTTCCAGCTTCATGGATACGGCCTCCACCAGATCCGGGTCATCATCCACAACCAAAATGAGTTTTTGTTCGCTCATGTTAAAATCTCCTTATCTCTTTATAATAGCCTGCATCTATACCTTTGGCCGGGGATACAGGCCAGCCTGTTCAACAATCTGGGGCACCTTTTCTTCCCATTCAATGGCCATGATATGGAAACCGTGAACCCCCTTGATCTGTTTGATCCGTTCTATGGATTCCACCGCCATTTTAATGCCTTCTTCAGGCTGCTGTTCCTTGCTCACCCCTTCGAGCCGCTTGATCACCGCATCCGGTATGTCCATTCCCGGCACCTTGTTCTTCATGTACCGGGCCATCCCAACGGACTTCATGGGGGTTATGCCGGCCAGGATATGCACCTTTTCATCCAGACCCCGCTCGGTCACCCCTTTCATCCACGCTTCAAATTTATCAAGGTTAAAAATACACTGCGTCTGGATAAAGTCAACACCTGCCTTTACTTTTTTGGCCAGGCGCATGACCCGCAACTCAAAGGGATCGGCAAAGGGGTTGGCCGCCGCACCGATGAACATCTTGGGCGCGCCGTCAATCTTGGCGCCCCCCTGAAAAGTTTCCTCATCGCGCATGCGCCTTACCATGCTGATCATCTGCACCGAATCGATGTCAAATACCCCTTTGGCCATGGGATGATCCCCGAACTTGGCATGGTCTCCGGACAGGCAGAGCATGGTATTGATGCCAAATGCATAGGCACCGATGATGTCGCTCTGCATGGCCAGGCGGTTACGGTCCCGGGAAACCATCTGCATGATGGGATCCAGGCCCATCTGCTTGATGATGATGCCGGCGGCAAACGAAGACATCCTGACCATGGCGGTCTGGTTGTCTGTGACGTTGATGCCGTCCACATGATCCTTGAGCAGGGCGGCTTTTTCTTTGACCTTTTCCGGCCGTGCTCCCCGGGGCGGACCGCATTCCGAGGTCACTGCCAGTTCACCGGATGTCAGTATTTTTTCAAGTCTGCTTTCTGTGTTCATTATGCCAAATCCTCCCTGATAATTTTCCCGGGTCCGGCCGCACCCCCTGGTCTCCAGTCCTTTGCATTCATCAGATCCTCATACCGGGATTCCATGCCCAGTTCTTTGAGGCGTTCCCAGATGAGGCGCCAGGCACAGTCGGTTTCAGGCCCGATCTCGCACTGGCCGTTGGAGGTGCCGCCGCACGGTCCGTTGAACAGGTGTTTGGAACACCTTGCCACCGGACAGATGCCGCCGGTGATGCCCAAAACGCAGTCACCGCACCCTTTGCACCGCTCGGCCCAAACTCCCTGGCCAAGCGATGCGCCCATGAACCGGGTGTTCACCGCCGGAAATACCGGCGATTTTTTGTACCGGCCGGCAATGGTCTGAACACCGCAGCCGCAGGCCATGGACACCACGGCATCCACCCCGTCGATATAGGGGGCCAGTTCTTCCACGTATTCAGGATCACACTGGCGTTCCAGGGTAATTTCCTTGATATCAATGGTTTTGCCCTGTTTGAGATGGTTCAGATGAAGCGCTGAGGCCAGCAGACCGACTTCTTTTCTGCCGCCGGCTGCACAGACCGTCACACATTCATTGCAGCCCACCAGGAGGATTTTGCGGTAAGGCGCAATATATTGAATGATTTCCTGCATGGGTTTCTGTTCTGCTGTAATCATATATTTTCTCCGAAGAAATATTTAAAGTCAACTGGCTGCCCTGTCAGTGGCGCCGGTGCGTTTTCCGGGGCCAGGACCCAGTTTTATTATGGTTTCAGTAAATTCCCGGGCGATCTTTGCAAACTGTTCGCCCATTCCGGCAGACATATTGAACATGGCCACCCGTTCCGGTTCCCAGCCCAGTTCCGTTAATATTTTTTTCACCCGGTTCACCCGGGCCTCAGCCCGAAAGTTCCCGTTCTTGAAATGACAGTCCCCTGCCAGGCACCCGGCCACATACACCCCGTCCGCTCCTTTTTCCAAGGCTTTCATCAGGTGAATGGCATCCACCTTGCCGGTACAGGGAACCCGGATGATCTTGACGTTGGACGGGTAGGATATGCGCTTGCTGCCGGCCATGTCCGCTGCGGTATAGGCACAGTAATGGCAGCAGAATGCGACAATTTCAGGTTCAAAGTTTTCCATGGGTATCTTACCTTTCAAATAAGCCGTCTAATTTAGCCAGAATCTGGTCGTCTTCATAGACCAGCAGCTGGATGGCCTTGGCCGGACAATCACCGGCACAGATGCCGCATCCGTGACACTTGTCCGCATCGATCTGGGAAACCCCTTCCGCATTGATAAACGGCACATCAAACGGGCAGGCGCGCACACATACCAGACAGGATGCACACTTTTTGGTATCCACTTTCGCCACGCAGGCCCCCAGATTGATCTCTTTTTTGGCCAGCAGGGTCTGTGCACGGCCGGCCGCAGCCTGGGCCTGTGTGATGCACTCTCTGATAACTTTTGGGGAATGGGCCGTGCCGGCCAGAAAAAATCCCCGCTGGGCCATGTCCACCGGCCGCAGCTTCACATGGTCTTCCAGAAAGTAATTGTCCACGGTCCGGGGCAGATGGAACATCAGGGCAAGGTCTTCGGTGGTTTCATCATCGGCAATGAGCCCGGTACTCAGGACGACGCAATCGGCTGCAATCTCGATATCGCTGCCCAGAATGAAGTCATGGGTCCGCACCGCCAGGGCACCGTCAGTTTCCTTCACGCTGGGACGGTTTTCAAGAGAGAAGCGAATGAATTTTACGCCCAGATCCCGGGCCTGGCGGTAATAATCTTCGAGAAATCCGTAGGTCCGCATGTCCCGGTACAGGACAAACACCTGGGTGCCCGGACTGATGGCCTTGATTTTCAGGGCATTTTTTACGGCCGCCTGGCAGCAGATCCGGGAGCAGTTGGGGTTGCCCTCCTCCCTGGAGCCCACGCACTGAATCATGACCACCTGTTCCATGGCTTTTATCTTTTCAGGGTCATCCATCAGCAGGGAATCCATGTCCAGCTGGGTCATGACATTGTTGAGCGCGCCCAGCCCATACTGGGCCGGCCGGTTTGCCAATGCGCCGGTGGCAAGGATGGTCACACCGTGATTGATCTGCATGTAGTTCATTCGGACACCGGTCTGGATCCCGGTTTTAAACAGGCCGGGCATGCCGGTGTGGTCCACGATAACGGAGCGGGTCAGCACCTGGATGTTCTCATGGGCCGTGACTTTTTCCACCAGGCCCTGAACAAACCCGGGCACGTCATCTCCCTCAATGGTTTTACGCAGAGACCGGGCCAGGCCGCCCAAGGCCGGCGCCCGTTCCACGATATAGGTTTTAATGCCCTGGTCCGCCAGGTTCAAGGCAGCCGTCATGCCGGTGACGCCGCCGCCCACCACCAGTGCGTTCTGGCTCATGGGCAGGGTGTGGTCTCTTAACGGACGGTTTTTACGCACCCCGGCAATGCCCACCCCAAGCAGTTTCACCGCCTTGGTCTGGGCACGTTCCGGCTCGTTCATATGGGTCCAGGTGTTCTGATCCCGCAGGTTGACGATTTCCACCAGATATTTGTTCAGCCCCACCCGCCGAAGCAGGTCCTGGAACTTGGTCTCATGGGTTCTCGGAGAACACCCGCCAATGACGACCCGATTCAAATCATTCTCCATGATCATGGCCTCAATTTTTGCCATGGATTCTGAGGAGCACCCATATCCCACTGCCTGGGCCACCACCACATCGGGGTGAGTCAGCGCGGATTTCAGAAGGGTGTCCACATCCAGGATCCCGCCGATCTCATACCCGCAGTCACAGACAAACACGCCGATTTTCGGTTCCTGGCCGGTCACATCCCGTTCCGGTGGAAACAGATCTTCACCATTGAGCGCCGCCGCAGTCACCGGCAGGTCCGAGGCGGCCATGGCAGCCGCAGCAGAGGCCTGAACCATGGTTTCAGGAATGTCTTTGGGGC
Source organism: Desulfotignum sp. (assembly GCA_035464035.1). Lineage (GTDB taxonomy): Bacteria > Desulfobacterota > Desulfobacteria > Desulfobacterales > Desulfobacteraceae > Desulfotignum. The sequence continues at coordinate 4,740 of DATHSR010000329.1, forward strand.
TTTCATACACGCCACAGACATACACACCGGGTTTAGAGGTCAGCACCGGGTTGAAATGATCGGTGGCTGCAAAATCATGTGGATTCAGATCAATGCCCAGATTTTCTGCCAGATGCCGGGTTTCCTCACCCACCCGGAAACCGGTGGACAACACTACCATGTCGAATTCTTCGGTTTCCTGAACCGGTTTGTCTTCCAGGGCATAGGTGATGGACAGATTTTTGGTATCGGTTTTTTCCACAATAGAATGGGGACGGCTGCGGATCATCCGGATTTTATATTCATCCCTGGCCCGGTTGAAAAACAGTTCATAATCCTTGCCATGGGTGCGCATGTCCATGAAGAAAATCGTGGTCTCGATATCTTCACCGAACCGCTCCCTGGTAACCATGGCTTCCTTGAGGGCATACATGCAGCAGACGCCGGAACAATAAGGCACATCCCCCTTGTTGATGCCCCTGGAACCCACGCACTGGATCCAGGCCACTTTTTTGGGACGCCTGCCATCGGATTTCCGCTTCAGGCTTCCTTGAAACGGACCCGAGGCAGACATGATCCGTTCATATTCCAGTCCGGTGACCACGTTGTCGAATTTTCCCGCCCCATAGTTGTCAAGTACAGCCGGATCAAACAGGTCGGCCCCCACGGACAGCACAACCGAACCCACTTCGATCACCGCTTCACAGGGACGGTCATCCGCCAGAATAGCATCAGCCCTGCAGACGGCTTTCAATGCATGAATGTCGGAAATTTTGCTCATATCAATGGAAAAGGCAAAGGGCGTTGCCTGGGGATAGCGCATGCAGGTGGGAGCCCGGGGATCCAGGCCCGGTGTAAACCTTACCGCCTCGGGAAACTGCTTGGCGCATTCACCGCAGGCGGTGCATTTTTCCAGGTCAATATAACGGGGTTCGGTCACCAGGGTCGCTGAAAATGCCCCTGCCTCACCCTCCAGCCTGGTAAGGCGGGTCATGGGTTTGATTTCCAGATGCCGTTCCCTGGCACCCTGGGACAGATAGGGAGATACCGTGCACAAGTCGCAGTTGTTGGTGGGAAAAGTTCGATCCAGCTGGGTCATCAACCCGCCGATGGCATAGGACTTGTCAATGAGCAGCACATTACGCCGTGATTCAGCCAGATCCAGGGCGGCCCGGATCCCGCCGACCCCTCCTCCGATCACCAGCACGCGCCTGTCAGCTGACAGTATATTTTCTGAATTATAATTGTTTTGCATAAGTAACCTATTTTTATTTAAGGATATCCATCATCTGCCTGGCCTGGGATACACCCGTCCCATACCGGCATGAAAGATCTCTTTTAAGTTAAGTTTTTCCTAAAGTCCGGCACTGTCAAGGATGGCCGGAAGCCGGTCTTCCCAACCCAGGGCGGATATCTTGATGCCCTGGGAAATCCCCTTGAGGCTGCGGATCATTTCACCGGCAATGGCAATGCATTCGGTATCACGGTCTTTGGCCTTTCGGATTCGCCGGATCTGATCTTCCGACAGCCGGGAACTGGGATCATTGATGGAAATGTACCGGGCCATGCCCACGTTCTTGAGCAGAAAAACCGACGGAATCACCGGTACATTCAAAGAAGTGAACGATTGAATGACCCGGGTATAGAACGCCAGGTCGAACACCGGCTGGAGTACGATGTAACAGGCGCCGGCCGCCACTTTCTGCCGGGCGTCTGCCACCGCCTGATCGAGCTGGGTGTCATCGGCAATGGGCGGAACGGCAATACCCGGTGTAAACTGGGGCTTGCCTCGCAATTCAAAACCGGCCAGGTCCGTGCCTGATATCAGAGATTGAATCATGCCCAGAATGCCCAGTTCATCCAGGTCATTTACGGTTTTGGCATCCGGGTGATCCCCGTTTATCATCTCTTCGGCTTTCACCACCATCAGATTGTGAATGCCCAGCACATGGGCGGCCAGCAGATCCCCTTGAAGGGCCATGCGGTTTTTGTCCCGGCCGCACACATGGATCAAAGGATCCATCCCCTGCTGCCGCATGACAGCACCGCCTGCCAGGGCTCCCAGATGCATCACACCGTTGTCCAGGTCCGGAATGACCACTGCATCCACCCGGGATTTAAGATATCTCACATTGGTAACCAGATCCGATATATCAACGCCCTTGGGGGTATCCATTTCAGCAAGAACCACAAACTCCCCGGACGTCAGTTTTGCCTGAAAACTCATATGCACATCCTTCTTATCGTCATTAAATTTGTTTATGTCAAAACCATGCCATCCTCAACGCTCAACCGCTTCCTGCAATTGTCTGCCGTGAATACGGGATAGCATGTTAGCAGAAACCATGCCACAACTCAACGGAATACGCACCCCGCATTCCCCGGGCATATTGCTGTGGGTGTATACGGGTTTTTTCAAAAATTCACAACGAAAAACCTTGAAGGGTTTCGATTTTTTTTCGCATTTTTTCAAATTTTTGAAAAAATGCGACCTGGACCGCCTCCCGGAAAACACACATCCCGCTGGCTGACACAGGATGTTTTGAAGCCCCGTGAAGGCGGTACGAGATTTACATCAAAAGAGCGCTGAAAGCCGGGTTGAAGGTGGGAGCGGGGACTAGCGTCAGGCGGTTCAGGACAGGCGCACCAGGATCCCAAAAACGGGATGACCCCGGCAAACATGAGTACCCCCAGCAGGTTGATCCAGGGCATGAAAGGACTGTCACTTCCCGCAAGAAGCAGACCGGCCACCCAGATAAATCCGGCGGCGGCTGATTTCCCCTTTTGAACACGCCCTGGTTTGCAGCAGTCATCGGTTCCTGTTTCATGTCTGTCACATGTCTGTTCCATGAAAGCGCTCCTTTTTCGTATTGTATTTTTTCATCTTTTGTTTAAAAAATTAAACAACCCCGGCAAAAAAACCCGTTCTTCAGCTACCGGTATTCCCGGCAGCTCCAGATCACCTTTCCCAGAATCCGGACCTTGCCGCAATCCTCGCCGCTCAGGATAATGGGGGAAAAGTCCTTGTTGTCGCTGCCCAGCACCAGTTTGTCCGGATGCTTCTCCACGCGCTTGACCAGAATGGTGTCTTCCACACCCACAGCGTAAATGGCTCCGGCCAGAATCTGTGTCTGGGACTGGTCAATGAGTACGGTATCTCCTTCTCTGATAACCGGTTCCATGGAACAACCAAACACTTCCATGGCCACCATGCTGCGGGCCGCCCCTTTCCTGGCCAGCCAGGCGGCAGAAAATGAAAGATATTCATCGACCTGTGCGTCACAGGCAAAGGAACCGGTCCCGGCAGACAACCGGGCCGCCACCTTGGGGACAGGCCTGAAATCCTGGTCAACAGGCCCGGTCTCACCCAGAAACA
>DATHSR010000330.1:0-4934 GCA_035464035.1 Desulfotignum sp.
AACCCCTCCAGGGTCAGGGACTGATCCACGGTTTCAATGGCGGCGGACAGTCCGGCAATCAGTGGTGCCAGCCCGCCGGTGGCAATGATTTTCAGAGGATATTTCAGTTCTTTTCTCATACGTTCCACCATGCCGTCCACCATGGCCGCATTGCCGTGGATGATTCCGGACTGCATGCTGCCGATGGTATCCGTACCGATCACCTGTGACGGCGGGCTGAAAATCTCCACTCGCGGCAGACGGGAGGCTTTCTGGAACAGCGCTTCCGATGAAATCATCACCCCCGGACAGATGGCCCCCCCCAGGTATTCTCCGGCCGGGGTAATCACATCAAAGGTGGTGGCCGTGCCGAAATCGATGATGATCAGACCGGTTTTGTATTTGTCATAGGCAGCCACAGCGTTGACGATGCGGTCGGGCCCCACTTCATTGGGGTTGCTGTAAAGAATGGGCATCAGTTTTTTAACCGATGACGGCTGGATCCACAGGGGGGAGATGCCCAGGTAGCGGCGGCAGAAGCCGTCCAGAATACCCACCGAAGACGGCACCACCGAGGAGATGGCCACCTGGGTGATGGCGGTCAACGGCAGGCCTCTGTCGGCAAACAGGGCCCTGGCCAGAACATTGAATTCATCGGCGGTATTGTCCCGGACGGTTCTGATCCGCCAGTTTTCCTTGAGCAGATCCTGATCATATACACCGATCACGGTATTGGTGTTGCCGACATCGATCACCAGCAGCATGGGGGTCTCCTTCATTCTTCAATTTTAACGGTGAATACCCGTGGCTCCGACCGGGTCATGGTCAGGCCCACCGGGATGTTGATAAACGCATGCCGGGCATGAACACCCGGCGTCAGTCCCGCCAGGTCGATAAAGGCGAATATCTGATCCAGTATCTCCCTGTTGTGGATACTCCCATAAGGCCCCTTGACCGCAATGGTAATGGCGGCCGGCTCAATGTGTGTAAAAAAAGAGGCATTGTGGATCTGGATGGGGATATTTTCAATGACTTTTTCAACCTGCTCCTCCTGAATCCGGACCGAAACCACGATAATCGGGTGGGATGCGGTATACAGATGCGGATGATCCAGATCCAGCGGCACTTCCCGTTTAAAAGATTCCCTGGCATTGGCCAGGTCCACCGGCTTGGTTTTCAGGGACTGGATCTCATCGATCAATGATGTGGCCCCGGCCAGTGTCACCGATGCCGGTTCAGGCGCAGGCGGCAGGGCGATAAACCCCTGGGGCGGCGTGCCGGAATAGGGAACCTCGATTTTAAAGTCGCGGGAGATGATGTTTTCCAGGCGCACCCCGAGAAAGGAGGGGGAAATATCCAGGATGGTGATGTCCGGATCCACCGGTATCCGGCGTTTGTCCACCGGCAGCACATAATACCCCGGTCCGATGGAATCTGTTTCCCCTGCCGGATCGATATCCAGGTCCGTATACAGGTCCGCCGGATACTGGAGATGTTTTTCCTTGATCGCTTCGATGAGCCGGGGATCTGCCTGGATGCGGATTTCTATTTTATCGGTGTGGAACTGGGTGACGGCCATTCCTTGCGGCACATTGGAAAACTGGACCGGCAGCAGCAGATGGGTCTCCACCGGCTCGGTGGTGCAGCCGCCGAAAAAAAAAGCGGAACACAGGACCATCCCCAAAAAAAGGGTATGAATTTTCAGGTCAGGCATTCCTGATGGCATCAAACACCCGGGAAAAGACCGCAGCCCTCGCAACATCGTGAACCCTGACAATATGGGCCCCATGGGCCAGGCAGGCACCCACGGCCGCCAGCGTGCCGGTTTCAATCTGTTCGGGCCCATCCGGGAAACCGGCAGGGGTATCTTTGCTCAGAATATTACGGATAAAGGATTTCCTGGACGGACCCATCAGCACGGGATATCCCAGAGCGGTCAACTCTTCCAGACAGTTGATGAGCACCAGGTTATGGTGTACGGTCTTGCCGAACCCGATACCGGGATCCAGAATAATGTGCTGCTTTCTGATGCCTTTTGAAACCGCATAGGCGGCCCGGCCTGCCAGATATTGGGTGATTTCCCGCAACAGATCCGTGTAATCCGGGTTGACCTGCATGGTTTCAGGGGTTCCTTTCATGTGCATGAGCACCACCGGCACCCCGCGCGCCGCTGCCAGGTCCGCCATGCCGGGATCCATTTCAAAGGCGGAAATATCATTGATGATGGCCGCCCCCGCGTCCAGAGCGGCTTTGGCCACTGCCGATTTTACCGTATCAATGGAAATGGGAATGCTGATTTCTCCGGCCAGGGTCTCGATGACCGGAATCACCCGGTCGATCTCCTCTGCCGCAGAGACAGGTTTGGAAAACGGGCGGGTGGACTCCCCGCCGATATCCAGAATATGGGCCCCCTGGTCTGCCAGACGGATCCCCTGGGCCACGGCCGCGTCATAGGTGCTGAACCGGCCCCCGTCTGAAAAGGAATCCGGGGTCACGTTCAGGACCCCCATGATGCAGGCCCGGGACCCCAGATCCAGGTGAAACTTTCCAAACTCCAGATGAAACCCGGTCATTTGCTACTCCCTGCCGGATCCGTTTTCCGGGCCGTCATCCGCGCCGTCTTCCGCTGCTGTCCCACCAGCTCCGTTTTCAACCGGTTCTGCTGTCTGATCATCTGGTGCGTCATCAGTTGCCTCTTTCCGGGGGGCGGCTGTTTTCCCGACAGTCGGCTCCTGGAAAGTGCGCACGTTCCGTCTGCCGTGAAAATCGAAGTCCGGCCGCATTTGGGCAATCAGATCATCCAGTTCCGCTCCCAGAACGGTTTCCTTTTCAATGAGCAGGTCTGTCAGTCTGTGGAGAATATCTATGTTTTCCTCCAGGATCTCTTTGCCCTTCTTATAGGCCCGGTCCACCAGCAGGGCCACTTCCGCGTCAATCTTCTGGGCGGTGGCTTCGGAATAGCCCTTGGCCTGGGTCATTTCCCGGCCGATGAAAATATTTTCGTCATGGTCTTCATAAGACAGGGGCGCCATGTTGTCGCTCATGCCGAAGCTGCGGATCATGCGGTTGGCCAGTTTGGTGGCCTGCTTGATGTCATTGGCGGCCCCGGTGCTGATGCGTTTGAAAATAATCTCTTCCGCCACCCGGCCCCCGAATGCGATGGCCAGTTCATTTTCCAGCTGGTCCTTGTACTTGAAGTCCCCTTCTTCGGGCAGAAACCAGGTGACGCCGGCAGCCCGGCCCCGGGGGATGATGGTGATCTTGTTGACGGTGTCGGTGTTGGGAAGAAACCGGGCCACCAGGGCATGACCGCCTTCATGATAGGCGGTGGTCCTTTTTTCATCCTCCTTGATCACCTTGGATTTTCTCTCCAGCCCCATGTACACCTTGTCCTTGGCATCTTCAAAATCCTTCATGCTGAGCCTGTCATGATCCCGCTTGGCCGCCAGCAGGGCCGCCTCGTTGACCAGGTTTTCCAGGTCGGCACCAGAGAACCCCGGCGTACCTCTGGCCAGGATCACCGGGTCCACGTCCCTGTCCAGGGGGGTTTTTTTCATGTGTACCCGCAAAATGCCTTCACGGCCCTTGATGTCGGGCATGTCCACCACCACCTGGCGGTCGAAACGGCCCGGCCGGAGCAGGGCCGGATCCAGCACATCGGCCCGGTTGGTGGCCGCCATGAGGATGACCCCTTCGTTGGACTCAAACCCGTCCATCTCCACCAGCAGCTGGTTCAGGGTCTGTTCCCTTTCATCATGGCCCCCGCCCAAACCGGCCCCGCGCTGGCGGCCCACCGCGTCGATCTCATCGATGAATATGATGCAGGGAGCGTTTTTCTTGCCCTGGGCAAACAGGTCCCGGACCCGGGAAGCGCCCACACCCACAAACATCTCCACAAAATCGGAACCGGAAATGGTGAAAAACGGCACCCCGGCCTCCCCGGCAACGGCCCGGGACAGCAGGGTCTTGCCGGTTCCGGGGTTGCCCACCAGCAGCACCCCCTTGGGAATCCGCCCCCCCAGCCGGGTGTATTTGTCAGGGTTTTTCAGAAAATCCACCACCTCGGCAAGTTCCTCCTTGGCCTCGTTGATGCCTTCCACATTGTCAAAAGTGACCTTTTCCTTTTTATCATCCATAAGCCGTGCCCGGCTTTTGCCGAAAGACATGGCTTTGCCGCCGCCGGCACCGCCCTGCATCTGGCGCATGAAAAAAATCCATACCCCGATCAGTACGATCATGGGCAGCCAGGACACCAGGATGGACATGAGCCAGGAAGATTCCGCCGGCGGCTTGGCCTTGATGGATACCCCGTTGGCCCGCAGCAGCTGAATGAGTTCCCCGTCATCGGGAGCAAAGCTTTTATATCTGAGACCGCTCTCATCGGTGAAATACAGGTCCTGGCCCTGGATTACCACGCTCTGGACGCTGTTTCTTTCCACCATGGACAGAAATTCCGAGTATCCGATATCGGTCTGCCCGGCCTGCTGCTGATTGAAGATGTTGTAGAGCATCACCATCATGAGCACAATCACCAGCCACAGGGAGATGTTTTTATAAAACTGATTCAATGTTAACCCTCTCTTTAATCTTTTAAGTACACCAAAACTTTCATATATATAATCATAATTCATGATTATACAAGAAAAAGTTTCACGGTTCTGCGGGCTTACGCTTTCGGCGGCAACCGTCCGGCCTGTTTCTGCATCCTGCCCAGCTGACGCAGGGACAATGCCTCCTTTCGGATACATATCCCGGCCCTGGTTTTGTAAACCCGGATCCGGTCCGGCAGGTCCAGGTGCTTGCCCGGTTCAGCCCGGAACGCCAGATCCTGGATCGCCTGAATATGATCATAGGTGATCTGCCGCAGATCGGCTTTCACCGCCCTGATGCCATATCGCAGCACCCGGGGTCCCAGGGCCGGATCAAGGGCTGCCATGGCGGGAACAGACAGATGC
>DATHSR010000331.1:0-6720 GCA_035464035.1 Desulfotignum sp.
CAGCAGCTCGATGTCGCCGGCCTTGCCTTTTCCCCGGGTGATATTGGTCAGAATCCGGTGCATCTGGCGCAGCCCTTCTCTGCAGGGCACGCACTTGCCGCAGGATTCATCGGTGAGAAATTCGATGAAATACCGGGCCACATCCACCATGCAGGTGTCCTCGTCCATGACGATCATGCCGCCCGACCCCATCATGGAGCCGGCCCGGGTGAGCTCGTCAAACCCCACCTGCAGGTCCAGCAGATGTTCCGGGATACATCCCCCGGACGGCCCGCCGGTCTGGACCGCCTTGAACTTCTTGCCCTTGGGTATACCGCCGCCGATATCATAGATGATCTTTTTCAAGGTCATGCCCATGGGCACCTCCACCAGGCCGGTGTTGGTGATTTTTCCCACCAGAGAAAAGATCTTGGTGCCTTTGGAGCTTTCCGTTCCCACCGAGGTGAACCAGTCGGCCCCGTTGTTGATGATCAACGGGATGTTGGCCCAGGTCTCCACGTTGTTCAGCACCGAGGGCCGTTCCCACAGCCCCTTGACATTGGACCGGACATATTTGGGCCGGGGTTCCCCGGCCTTGCCCTCCAGGGAGGTCATCAAGGCCGTGGACTCCCCGCACACGAATGCACCGGCTCCCTGATGGACGATCACCTTGAAATCAAAGCCCGATCCCAGGATGTTTTCCCCCAAAAGACCGTACTGTTCCGCCTGCTGGATGGCCAGGTTGATATTTTCCACGGCCAGGGGGTATTCCTGGCGCACATAGAAATAGCCTTCATGGGCCTTGACCGCATATCCGCCCAGAATCAGCCCCTCCAGGATGGCGTGGGGGTTGCCTTCCAAAAGGGCCCGGTCCATGAACGCACCGGGGTCGCCTTCATCGGCATTCACGATCACATATTTGATGGGATCGGGGGCGTTTCTGGAGCCTTCCCATTTTCTGCCGGCCGGGAATCCGGCACCGCCCCGGCCCCGGATATTGGATTTTTTGACCTCTTCGAGCACCTCCAGGTCGGTCATCTGTCCCAGGGCCTTGCCCAGAGCGGCATACCCGCCCAAAGCCAGGTAGTCGTCAATGCTTTTGGAATCGATCTTGATGTTGTTGCACAATACCGTGCGCTGCTGGGATCTGTAAAACGGGATATCCGATTCCTTGACCGCCCGCTCGCCTGTGGCCAAATCCTTAAAACACAGCCTTTCCACCACCTGTTTTTTCTGGATGGTCTGTTCAACAATTTCAGGCACATCTGTGGCCTGAACCTGAAGATAGCAGATCTCCTCCGGATAGATCACCACCACCGGCCCCTGCTCACAGAATCCCGGGCAGCCGGTGCCTTTGGTGGAAACCGTGGCGGACAGTCCCTGGACATCGATTTCCTTTTCAAAGGCCGCAATGACTTCATCTGCTCCGGATGCCACACACCCGGCCCCGGCACAGATGGAAACACAGGGAGTATTCGGATCTCTTCTGGACAATATTTCCTGCCTGAGACTTTCCAAAGCGTCAGGCGTTTCTAACCGCGCCATAATTTTCCCCTACTCATATGTTTTTAAGGCTTGTGCCGTTTTCACCGGAGACATTTTACCATGAACCTTGCCGCCCACTTCCATGACCGGACCTAACGCACAGCAACCCAGACAGTTCACGGTCTCCAGACTGAACTTCAGATCCAGGTCGGTCTCTCCCGGCTTGATGCCGGTGACATCCTGTACCGTGTCCAGGATCCGGGTGGCCCCCCTGACATGGCAGGCGGTGCCCATACAGATATGCACCTTGTGCCGCCCTTTGGGCACCAGACTGAACGCCTTGTAAAAGGTGGCGATATGCTGGATCCGGGTCATGGGAACCGACAGCCGCTCACTGACCCGTGCCAGGGCCTGTTTGGAAAGCCAGTTGTTCTCCTTTTGAATGTCCAGCATGATCTGGAGCAGGTTGCTGGGTTCTCCATGGTGTTTGTCGATAATCTGGTCTACTTTTTCAATTTCCATCGGATGCGTTCCTGCAACAAAATGTTAAGTTATGCCCTGGCCAGCGTATAACACTTGCTGGCCGTATCATACCGTACCATACCATGGCGGGATGAGGTGATCATATGCCGGGACACCTCGGAGGGGTTCAGACCCAGGTGCCTGGAAATATCACCGGTGGACAGCGGTTTTTTTGCCAAAAGCAGCAGGATCTGACTCACCGCCAGCTTGTCTGCAAACAGCCGGTCAAACAACTGGTCTGTCTCCGGGTCATCAAAAAACTGCTGATACGCCTGTTTGGATTTCACCGGCACCCGCAGTTTCTCTCTTTCAGCCAGACGCATGAACGGCACCAGATTTCTGGCGGCAGCCAATTTGAATTTAACCGTATCTCCATCCATGCCCTCACTGGACCCCAGCGGCCCCAGATCCTTGATCTGCCGGGCGAACTCATCGGTATACCGGGCCAGCAGGTGGCCGTCCGCACCGGACATGAACTGGGTTCTGAGCCGGTCGGGATTGAGCCCGATACGGGCCAGTATTTTTTTTGCCATATAGGTGTTGGCCAGGGCATCATAATTGCCGTGGGTGACATAGTTGCACTCATCCAGCTTGCACCCGCCGATGAACACACCATCCTGTCCGCTGGCAAAAGCCCTGAAGATGAACTCCAAATCCACCCGGCCCGAACACATCACCCGGATCAGCCGCATCTCATTTGCATATTGTAGTCTGGAAACTCCAGCCAGGTCCGCTGCCCCGTAAGCTCACCAGTGACAGACAAATCCCAGCAGTTTCGGCTTGAACTCTTGCGCTGCACTCATTATTCTGGATCTCCTTTTATAGAAGGCTTTTTGTATTTATGCCTCTGCCGGCACGGCATCCATCAGTTCTGCGATCTCCTGGGCCGTGACAGCGGCATCGATCTGTCCGCACAACGCCTGGTTGGTAAAATGCTTGAGTACAATGGCATTGGTGGGACATTTGGCGTTGCACAGCCCGTCTCCCTTGCACAGAATCGGATTCACAATGGCTTTTTTGCCTTTGGGGGTATCATGGAACTGGATGGCATCATAGGTGCAGGCGGTAATGCAGGCCCCACAGGACACGCAGTCATATTCGTTGACCCTTGCCACGGAACCCGATGCCACCACCGTATCCCTGGACAGCAGGGTGATCACCCTTCCGGCGGCTCCATATGCCTGGTTGATGGTTTCAGGGATATGTTTGGGATAGTGGGCCGTACCGCACAGGAACACCCCGTCGGCGGCGAATTCCACGGGCTTGAGTTTTACATGGGCTTCCTTGAAAAAATCATCCGGGCTCAACGTCACCTTGAACAGGCCGGCGATTCTGTGGATCGATTCGGGCGGCCGCACCGCTGCGGCCAGAGACAGCACCGCCGCATCCAGTTCCAGGCGCTGGCCTAAAATGGGATCGGTCACCGTGACCCGGATCATGTCGGCCCCGCCGTCGGAAACCGCCTCAACCTCGGGCGGATCCTCCGGGGTATACCGGATGAACTGCACCCCCAGTTCCGAAGCCCTGCGGTAGTCATCTTCTTTGAACCCGTAGGTGCGCATATCCCGGAACAGGATATAGATACGCATCGCCGGATTTTTTTCCTTGAGCTTTAGGGCGTTCTTCACCGCATGGCCACAGCACACCCGGGAGCAATAGTTGAATTGTTCATTGCGGGACCCCACACACTGGATCATCACCAGGCTTTCGGCATTGAGAACCGCTTCATTGCCTGCGGCGATCTGTTCACCGATCTCCAGGTGGGTGAACACCGCATCATGTTCCCCGTACAGATATTCGGTGGGTTTGTATGCATCCGCGCCGATGGCCAGCACCGATGCCCCGTGCTTGATCACCTTGGTGCGGCCCTCGGTCTTTACCGTGGTGGTGAAATTGCCCAGATACCCCGCCACCTGGGTGATTTCCGCCTCATGGGACACATGGATGCGGGGATTTTTATAAACTCTGGCGATCAGGTCATCGAGATAGGCCTGCACATCCAAACCTTCCAGAGTACTGTAGATTCTCCGGACCATGCCCCCCAGATCCTTGTTTTTCTCCACCAGCTCCACGGTATGGCCCTGGGCGGCAATGGACAGGGCACAGGTCATGCCGGCGATGCCGCCCCCCACCACCAGAGCGGTCTTGTTCACGGGCAGGTCGAACTCCTTCAACGGCTCCAGATGTGCGGCCCGGGCCACGGACATGCGCATGATATCCTTGGCCTTCTGCGTGGCGTCGTCTTTCTGCTTGGCATGGACCCAGGAACAGTGTTCCCGGATGTTGGCCATATCCAGATAATACTGGTTGAGTCCCGCCTCCCGCAGGGTATCTCTGAACAACGGCTCCAGGGTTCTGGGGGAGCAGGCCGCGAACACCACCCGGTTGAGCCCCTTTTCCACGGCCAGATCGGTAATCTCTTTGGCCGAGTTGGTGGCACAGGAAAAGATCTGTTCGGTGGCATACACCACATGGGGCAGTGTTTTTGCGTATTCCACGGTGGAGGGGACATTGACCACACTGGAAATATTTGCCCCGCAGTGGCACACAAACACCCCGATTCTGGGTTCCTCGGCCGATACATCCCTTTCTTCTGGATAAATTCTTTCCTTTGCCAGTTTGCCCCGGCGGAAATTGAGCATCTCACCGATGCGCGACCCGGCCCCGCTGGCGGAAAAAACCGATTCCGGAATGTCCGTGGGACCCTGGAAAGCGCCGGATACGAAAATACCGGGCCGGCTGGTCTGCACCGGGTTGGATGAATCGATATCACAGAACCCGTGGGTATTGATGTCGATCTTGAATTTCTCTGCGATCTCTTTGTAAGCCTTGGGCGGATTCAGTCCGACCGACAGCACCACCATGTCGAACTCTTCCTCTATCACCCCGTCATCGGCGGTGGCATACCTCACCCGGATATTCTTTGTCTCCGGGTTCTCCCCGGCAATGGAGGCATAGCTTCTGATGAACCGGGTATCCGGCAGGGCATCGGCCCGCTGAAAATACCGCTCAAAATCCTTGCCGAATGACCGGATATCATTATGGAACACCGTGCATCTTGAATCGGCATGATGTTCCTTGGTGAGAATCAGCTGTTTCTGGGTATAGGTGCAGCACACCCCGGAACAATAGGAGTTGTCCCCTTCGGTCACCCGTCTGGAGCCCACACACTGGATCCATGCCACGTTTTTGGGATGTTTCTTGTCGCTGGCCCGGAGCACCTGGCCGTCATAGGGACCGGTGGAGGATAAAAGCCGCTCGTAATCCATGCTGGTGACCACGTTCGCATATCTGGAATACCCGTATTCCTCTCTGGCGGACGGATCAAACGGCGTGATGCCCGATGACAGGATCACGGCCCCCACATTGATGCGGGTGCGGGTAGGGGTCTGTCTGAAATCAATGGCCCCGGCCTGGCATACCCCCCGGCAGATATCGCATTTCTTTTCCTTCAGATACAGGCAGGCGTCATCAATATACGCCACCAGAGGGATCGCCTGGGAAAAATACACATGCACCGCCTTGTTGGTGGAAATCCCCTGGTTGAAGGCGTCCGGATATTCCACCGGGCAGTATTCCACACAGGTGGTGCACCCGGTGCACTTGTCTTCGATAATATATCTGGGACGGGTTTTCAGAACCACCTGAAAATCGCCTTTCTGTCCCTCGATGGTATCTACTTCCGTAAATGTGAGTACTTCAATGTTTGGATGCCGGCCGACCTCGACCAGTTTGGGTGAAAGTATTCACATCGAACAGTCGTTGGTGGGAAAGGTCTTGTCCAGCTGGGCCATATGGCCGCCGATGCTGGGACCTTTTTCCACCAGATACACCTTGAATCCGGCGGTAGCCAGGTCCAGGGACGCCTGGATGCCGCTGACCCCGCCGCCCACCACCATCACATCTCCAAAATTCTTGCCGGCAAGGCTGTCAGAAAACAGCTGCATATGTTCCATCGGCAGTATGTCGTTTCCCACTTTTTATCTCCCCGTCATGTATTCATTGATATCGCTGCAAGTTTTATTCAGGTTACAGCACATCATTGATAATTTCCGTAATATCTTTTATCTCCAGCACATCTTCATATTCCAGATTCAGACGGCTTTCCTCGAAGTTGGTGATGCAGTAGGGGCAGGATGTGACCAGGACCTGGGCCCCGGTGGCCCTGGCCTGTTCCAGCCGGATATCTGAAAACCGCTCCGCCTGGGGGGTGTCCATCCAGATCCGGCCCCCGCCGCCGCCACAGCACAGGCTGTTTCTGCCATGGGCTTCCATTTCCGACAACGTCAGTCCGGCCACTTTTGCCAGCAGCTGCCGAGGGGGCTCATACATATTGTTATGCCGCCCCAGGTAGCAGGGATCATGGTAGGTCACAGCCTGATCCGTGCGACCCGTCAGGGTCAGTCGGCCGGTATTGATGAGTTCCAGAAGAAATTCAGACATGTGAATCACCTCAAAGTTCACCATGAACTCCGGGTACTCGTTCTTGAAGGTATGGTAACAGTGGGGGGAAGATACCAGTATCTTTTTGACCCCATGATCAATAAAGGTTTTGATGTTGGTTCTGGCAAGGTCGGCAAACACTTTTTCGCTGCCGATCTTGCGGATACTCTCGCCGCAGCAGCTTTCCTTTTCCGCCAGAATCCCGAAATCCACACCGGCCGTGTTCAGGATATTGGCGGTGGCCTGGGCCACCTTTTTCATTCTCGGGTCATAGGAAAAGTAGCATCCTAC
>DATHSR010000332.1:0-5318 GCA_035464035.1 Desulfotignum sp.
GGCTGCCTACAACCCGGACAAAGGCATCACGTGGTTTTACACCCGGGGCGGTATCAGCACAGGCGTGCCCATCCCCCAGAACAAACTGTCGCTGGTCCGGTAAAACACCGGATTCGGTAACGTGACTCACGGATAGAGACATCATGCATTCTTTTGCCAGACATACCTGTCTGACCCCGGTACTGGCCTACCTGGCAGCGGTTCTGGTTCTGGCGTTTCTGAGCCACAGCCTGCCCCGGATGCTGCCCGGCGATTTTATCACCGCCATGTACGGCTCGTCTGATGTCACCCTTACTGAGCAGCAGGAGGCTGTACTGCGGACCCATTATCAGGATGACTCCGGGTTCATGGCGTTTCTGGGACGGCTTTTGCGCCTGGACTGGGGGTATTCCCATGCCTTCCTTGCCCCTGTGTCGGCCCTGTTTTTCGATGCCCTTCCCTGGACACTTTTGCTCATGGGCACAGCCCATCTGTTGTCTTCGCTGCTGGGGTTTGTGCTGGGGGTTGAAGCGGCCTGGCGTCGGGGGACTTGCATGGAAAAGGCCGGGGTGGGGATCATGACCGTGCTGGAGGGGATTCCGGAGCTGTGTTCCGGGGCGTTGCTGCTGCTGGTGTTTGCCCTTCATCTGGGCTGGTTTCCGGCAGCCGGGGCCCAGACCGCGTATGCAGATCACACCTTTGTGCAGCAGGTGACGGACCTTTTGCACCACCTGGCCCTGCCGTTGACCACCCTGATCCTGGCCTATTTTCCCGGCAATTTTCTTTTGGCCCGGGCCGGCATGGTCATGGTGATGAAAAGCCCGTTTGTCCTGATCGCCCGGGCCAAGGGGCTGCCGCCGGTCCGGGTGCGGTACGCCCATGCGGCCCGCAACGCCCTTTTACCCCTGGTGACCCGGTTCGGGCTGCGGTTTGCCTTCATGATCACCGGCGCTCTGGTGGTCGAAACCCTGTTTTCCTATCCCGGCCTGGGCACCCTGCTGTTCAACGCCATTGCCATGCGGGACCTGCCGTTGATCCAGGGCATTGTCCTGGCGGCATCCATCATGGTTTTGGGAATCAACCTGGTCCTGGAATATGTCTATACCCTGCTGGATCCCCGGGTGGCCCATGCATCTTGATGCCCGAAAACGGATCCTGACCGACCCCTGGTTTCTCACGGGCGCAGCCCTGCTGGGCCTGCTTGTGTGTCTGGCCGCAGTGGGACCGGTGCTGGTGCCCTGGGATCCGCACGACATCTCTTTTATCCCTCTGGATCCGCCTTCGGCCCGGCACTGGCTGGGTATCAACGACGGGGGCATGGACATTTTTGCCGAACTTTTGTCCGGGTTGAGAAACACCCTGGTTTTCGGGGTGACCGCCGCTTTTGCCGGCCTGGTCCTGGGATCGGTGATCGGGCTTTTTGCCGCCTGGAAGGGCGGATGGGCAGATCAAGTCCTGATGCGCCTGGCAGACATTGTCCTGGCAATTCCATCGGTCATGATCCTGATCCTGCTGGCTGCTTTTTTGAGGCCCCCGCCCTGGGTCCTGGCCCTGACCCTGGCGGCCCTGACCTGGCCCACCACGGCCCGGGGGATCCGGGCCCAGGCCCTGACCCTGAAACACCGGCTGCACATCCAGGCGGCCCGGCACATGGGCGGGTCCGCCAGATATATCATTTTCCGGCACCTGATGCCGGAACTGTTTCCCCTTTACCTGATCAACTTTGCAGCCAAGCTGCGCATGGCCGTGTTCATGGAAGCGTCTCTTGCCTTTCTGGGGCTGTTTGACCCTTCCTTGAAATCGCTGGGCCTGATGATCAGTTTTGCGCTCAAATTTTATTATATGGACATCTGGATCAACTGGCTGGTTCCGCCTGTTTTATTGCTGTCCCTTCTCATCATGGGTACCACCTTTGTGACCATCAGCCTGGAAAACGTGTTTGATCCCCGGCTGAAAACCGCTTTATAACCTGAAACCATTAAGGTATGCTGTCTTTGTGCTGATTTTCATAAAAAAACTGACGGTTCAATATTCGGAAGAGGACCACGCCCTGCTGGCCCTGGACCGGGTGGATCTTACCCTGACCCCGGGCCGCATCACCGCTTTGGTGGGAGAGTCCGGTTCAGGCAAGACCACCCTGGGCAAAGCGATCATGGGGCTTTTGCCGGACAATGCAAAGGTTCAGGGAGAGATCCTGCTGGGTCAGGACAATCTCCTGGATTTTGATGAGGTCCGGATGAACCCGGTCCGGTGGGCCACCACTGCCATGGTGTTCCAGAACGGGGCCGCCAATCTCAATCCCGTGCACCGGCTCAAGGATCAGGTGGCAGAACCGTTGATCCAGCGGGGCACCCCGAAAAAACAGGCCCTGGAACAGGCCCGAAATCGTTTGACGGCCATGGGCCTGGCGCCGGAACTGGCGAACCGCTACCCCCATGAACTGAGCGGGGGACAGGTCCAGCGGGGGCTTCTGGCCATGGGCCTGATTCTGGATCCGCCGGTGCTGATTTTAGATGAACCCACAGCCGCCCTGGATGCCGTGACCAAATCCTTTATTGCCCAGGTGATCCAGGACTGCCGGACCCAAAACAAAAGCGTGCTGCTCATCACCCATGACCTGGACCTGGCCGGGGCCCTGGCCGATGAGATTGCCGTACTCTACCTGGGCCAGGTCATGGAATACCTGCCGGGCAGACACCTTCTGGACCGTCCGGCCCATCCCTACACCCTGGCCCTGGCCCGGGCCTTTCCCGCCATGGATGCGGTGCGGGACCTGGGCGGGATCCGGGGGGACGCGTTTTACCGGATGGTCCATGCCCATGCCGCAGACAACGGCCACACCCATGTGCACACCCATGTGGCGGCCCCGGATGCGTTTCACCAGGGGGGCCACGCCCCGCCCGAAGGATGCCTGTTCCAGCCCCGGTGCACCCAGGCAATCCCGGCCTGTGCCCTGGGGTCTGTGGCGATGGAGATCACCCCGGACGGAGACCACCGGCTCCGCTGTATCCGGGGCGGCATCGCCAAGATCCTGGCGTTCAGACAGGTGGCCAAATCCTATGGCCCGGTCACGGCCCTGCATCCCACAAACCTGACGCTCATGGCCGGCGAGGTGTTCTGCCTGGTGGGGGAAACCGGGTCCGGCAAGACCACCCTGGCCATGATTGCGGCCGGCGCCGTCATCCCGGACCGGGGCACCCGCACCTTCCAGGGCCGGGACATGGACGAATGGATGAAAAAAGATGCCGCATCCCTGGCTCCCTGCATCGGGATCATCTACCAGAACCCGGCGGAATCGGTGAGTCACCGGCTCACGGTGTTTGAGATTGTGGCTGAACCGCTGCGTATCCATAACACCGTCACGGATGAGGCAGAACTGACAGACCGGGTCCGGTCCGCCCTGTCTGACGTGCGCCTGTCTTGTGCCCCGGAATTTTTAAAGCGCTATCCCCATGAACTGAACATGGGGGCCATCCAGCGGGTCTGTCTGGCCAGGGCCCTGGTGCATGAACCGGACCTGCTGGTCGCCGACGAGCCCACCAGCGCCCTGGATCCCAGTGTCCAGGCCAAGGTGCTCAAAATGCTGTTGAACCTTCAGATCGAAAAAGGGCTGACCCTGCTGTTTGTCACCCATAATATCGGACTGGCACGAAAGGTGGCGGACCGCATCGGGGTGATGTCCGAAGGCCGCATCATCGAAGCCGGTCCGGCGGCCCGGATCATCCACCACCCGGATCATGAATATACCCGTACCCTGATCCGCAGTGCTCAGGGCCTGTCCCGGCCCCTGCCGGCCGGGTCTTTATGAAACGGTCCTGAACATCCATAATCCAAGGAGGCCCCATGGACATTCTGTTTCATCCCATCGGAACCATTCACACCCCCTACACCACCCATGATCAGGTGCCCCATCAGCCGGACCCGGAAGCGACAGGAAAATTCTACATCCAGCTGAACCCGGAACTGACGGACGGGCTTTACCGGCTGAACACGTTCAACTATATCCAGGTGTTTTTTTTTCTGGACCGGCCGGACAAACCTGTGACCCTGCATGTCCGGCCGCCCAGCGGCGGGGGCATGGAAGTAGGACTGTTTGCCAGCCGGTCCCCCCGGCGGCCCAATCCCATCGGACTGAGCACGGTGAAACTTTTCAATATTTCCGGCAGCCGCCTGGATATTTCAGGCATCGACGTGCTGGACAACACCCCGCTGCTGGATATCAAACCCCATTTCAAGGGGCTGGACTTAAAGGATGACGCCAATGACGGCTGGCGGCGTCAATCATGACCGGAAATTGAACCGCTTCTGCAGAGTGCCGCCCCCGGTGGAAGGTGCCTTGCTGCCGGCCTGGAATCCCTGTCGGGCTCCGACAGTCCGGCAGACAGGCACCTTCCATCGGGGGCTCCGCTGCGCAAACGATTTCCGGCTGCGTAAGGAGGAACCAATCTGAGGAGGTTATCCTGGTTCACCGCTGCCATCAACGACGAGTGCCGGGCGGTTTCGGTGGGTCGAATCCCATTCTGAACTTGTTTGATACAGGGTGTAGGCATGCGCAGCGTTAAGAAAGGCAAACTGTTTGAGGACACACTTGCCCGCAGTTTTTTCCGTTTAGCGAAGCATGTCGTACACCCTGTCAAAAAAGTCAGACGGGTGAGACCCATCGAAACCGCCCGGCACGGGTCTTTTGACCAGCGGGCAACACGGGCAGGGCCGTTTGACCCACAGGGTCCGGCAGGCTCGGAACTGTTGAGTTTTTGCCGCCTTTGGGCACGGCCCTGAAACCCGCAAAGACAGTCGTCCACAGGTCCGGAATCCATAGAAATTTCAGAATGGTTATTTGCGAAGGCCCTGAAGGTCTGTTTCATTATGTTGAAATTTTATGCAATACCTGTTAAAAGTAAGCCTTTGGAATTTTAACAGGAAAATTATCTCATGCATTACGAAGGAATGATCATACGGCCCCCCAGCGAGGCGGACAGCATCCTGCTTCAGGTCACCCTGGGGTGTTCCCACAACAAGTGCACCTTTTGCGGCACCTTCCGGGACAAGCGGTTCACCATCAAGAAAGACGATGTCATTATCCAGGACATCGAATATGCCCGGGCCCATTTTCCCCGGCAAAAGCGGCTGTTCATCTGTGACGGGGATGCCATGATCGTGCCCATGAAGCGGTTGCGGCCCATTCTGGAGCGGATCCGGGACCGGCTTCCCTGGGTGGAGCGGGTAGGGGTGTATGCCAATACCAAGGGCATCGGCATGAAAACCGATGAAGAACTGGCGGAACTTAAGTCGCTGGGTGTAGGTATTGCCTATATGGGCCTGGAATCGGGCGATGACCA
>DATHSR010000333.1:0-2748 GCA_035464035.1 Desulfotignum sp.
GCCGTGGTCATCGACTCCATTCAAACCGTGTTTCAGGCGGATGTCAATTCCACCCCGGGCAGCGTCACCCAGATCCGGGAGGCGGCCATGCAGTTCATGCACCTGGCCAAGACCAGCGGCACCCCCATATTTCTGGTGGGCCATGTGACCAAGGTGGGGGCCATTGCCGGCCCCCGGATCATGGAGCATATGGTGGATACGGTGCTGTATTTTGAAGGGGACAAAAGCCATGTGTTCAGAATATTACGGGCCGTGAAAAACCGGTTTGGATCCACCAACGAGATCGGGGTGTTTGAAATGCGTGAAAAAGGGCTGGCGGAAGTGCCCAATCCGTCCGCCGTGTTTCTTTCCGAACGGGCGTCTGTGGCCCCCGGATCGGTGGTCACCGCCTGTATGGAAGGCAGCCGCCCCATCCTGGTGGAGATCCAGGGCCTGGTGTCCACCTCCAGTCTGGGCACCCCCCGGCGCACCGTGCTGGGCCTGGATATCCAGCGGGTGGCACTCATTGTTGCGGTCATGGAAAAACGGCTGGGCATGAATCTGTCCGGCCTGGATCTGTTCATGAATGTCACCGGCGGGGTCAGGATCGTGGATCCGTCGGCGGATCTGGCCATTGCCGCAGCCCTGGCCGCCAGTTTCAGGGACCGGCCGGTGCCAAAGGAAACCACCCTTATTGGAGAAATCGGACTGACCGGGGAGATCCGGGCGGTGAGCCATGCCCAGGCCCGGATCAAGGAGGCAGCCAAAATGGGATTTACCACCTGCCTGGTACCGGCATCCTCTTTGAAGCAATTGTCCCGGGTCCGGGGGATGACCATTGAAAGCGTCCGGTTTTTAAAAGAGGCCATGGAGGTATTGTTTGGCAGCTAGAAAAAAGGGCGGCAGAGCCGTGGCCCGGACCGGCGGCGGATCCGGTTCCCAGTGGGCGGATCACCTGACCCGGCAGGCAAAGGCGGACAATTACCCCGCCCGTTCCGTTTATAAACTGGAAGAGATCCAGAATAAATTTCGTATCATGAAAAAAAAGGATGTGGTCCTGGATCTGGGGTGTGCCCCCGGATCCTGGCTCCTGTATGCCGCAAAACAGGTGGGACCCCAGGGCCGGGTTCTGGGCGTTGACCTCAAGGCCGTGGACATCGTTTTGCCCGAAAATGTTCTGGTGATCCAGGATGATATTCTTCAGATGGCAGAGGACACTTTTTTCCAGCAGGCCGAAGGCTGCAACGTGGTGATATCGGATATGGCGCCGGCCACCACCGGCAGAAAAGATGTGGATGCCCTGCGTTCGTTTGCGTTGTGTCAGATGGCGCTGACGGTGGCGGACCGGGTCCTGGCGGTCGACGGCCATTTCGTGTGCAAGATTTTTCAGGGCAATGAATTTGCAAAGTTTGAAAAACAGGTGAAAGCCCTTTTTCAGGAATGCCGGATTTTTAAACCCGACAGCTGCAGAAAACAAAGCAAGGAAATTTATATCATAGCCAAAAATAAACGGTAGAAAGGAGTTGATTCATGTCAGGACATAGCAAGTGGTCGACCATCAAGCACAAGAAAGGGGCGGCCGATAAAAAAAGGGGCAAGATTTTCACCAAACTGATCAAGGAGATCACGGTGGCGGCCCGCATGGGCGGCGGGGATCCGGAGACAAACCCCCGGCTGCGCCAGGCCGTTAACGCCGCCAAAACCCAGAACATGCCCAAGGAAAACTTTGAACGGGCCATCAAAAAAGGCACCGGTGAGCTGGAAGGGGTCAGTTACGAGGAGATCATTTACGAGGGGTATGGCCCCGGCGGCGTGGCCGTACTGGTGGAGTGCCTGACAGATAACCGGAACCGGACCATTGCCGATGTCAGGTATATGTTTTCCAAAGCCGGCGGCAACGTGGGCACCGACGGGTGCGTGGCCTGGATGTTTGATAAAAAAGGGCTGATTGCCGTGGCAAAGGATGCCGCAGACGAGGACACGGTGATGGAAGTGGCCCTGGATGCCGGGGCTGATGATGTCAGAGACGAAGGGGATGTGTTTGAAGTCATTACCGAACCCGGGGAATTTGAGGCGGTGCAGCAGGCGTTTGATACGGCCGGCATTGAATACCGTATGGCCGAGATCACCATGCTTCCCCAGACCATGACGGCCGTGACCGGCAAGGAAGCCGAACAGATGATCCGGTTCATGGATGCGCTGGACGATTGTGACGATGTTCAGAAATTCTACACCAATGCGGATATTCCGGATGAGGCATTTGAGAATATGTGACTGTCAGGAGTCTGAACGCCTCTCCCAGGGCTTTTTTCAGAAGATTTCCAGAGGCCGGCATCTTTATGGCAGGTGCCGGCCTATGATCATCAAGCCAGATCGATCATTTTCTGCACAGCACCCAGCGCTTTTTTTCTGATCTGTTCGGGCACCCGGACCTCACCGGTAAGGGTTTCAAGACAATGTTTCACATCAGCCGGTCCAATTTTTTTCATATCCGGACAAACCATTTTCAACGATGCGGCATAAAACTGCTTTTCCGGGCAGGCCTTTGAAATGGGATAAAGCAGTCCGATTTCTGTTCCCACAATGAACCTGTGGTGGGCACTGGTTTTCGCATACTGAATCATGCCGGAGGTGGACTGGACAGTATCCGCCAGCGCCAGTATCTGGGGCGGGCATTCCGGATGGGCCATGAACAGGGCTTCCGGGTAGGCCTGTCTGGCAGCTGCAACATCTTTGGGGGTCAGGGTGTTGTGAAAGGGGCAGTATCCT
>DATHSR010000334.1:0-8702 GCA_035464035.1 Desulfotignum sp.
GCAGCAGGGCCAGAAACACGGCATACACGATCATGAACTGGTACACCCGCCTAAACAGCATTCATGACCTCCAGCATGACCCGGTCCAGGGCTGTCTTTTCCAGGTCTGAACCAGTGGTGTCGTCCAGTCCGGATATCACCCGGCCGGGCAATTGCCGGGAAGCCTGGGGCATCACCAGGATATTTTGGCAGAACCGGGCCACCTCCATGAGGTTGTGGGAAATATACAGAAACATTTTGTGGGAGAACAACTCTTTGACAGCCAGCAGAATGGTCTGGCGCAGTTTTTCATCCACATTGGCCAGGCTCTCGTCCAGGATCAGCAGGTCAAAATCCTGGAGCAGGTACCGGATCAGGTTCATGCGGTTCTGCTGGCCCATGGACAGCTGGCAGAACCGGGCACCCAGCACCGGCTCCAGGTGGAAAATTTCAATCAGTTCCTCTTTCAGGTCCCGGCGGTCCCGGGGGCAGACCCGGTCCAGGTGGCGGCCGGCGGCAGACCATCCCGGCAGCCGCTCCAGGTTGTAAGTGTAAAGGATGGTGCCAATGCCAGGGGTCTGGATGGGCAGTTCCGGATGGTCCCGGTACTGGGTCAGCAGCCTGGCAAAAGAGGTTTTTCCGGCGCCGGACGGACCGAACACTGCATGAAACCCGGGGCCTGACATGGAAAACCGCAAATCCGCAATGGCCCGGGTTTCCGACCCCGGATAGGTAAAGTTCAGCCCATTGCATTCCAGCCGCATCCATATTCTCCCGAAAGGGTGTCAACCGTTGCCTTCACCTTTACAGGGGATTGATCTAAAAATCAATGCCTGTCACTTCCGGCAGCATGGCACCGGATGCCATGGCGTTCTGGTGCAGGTCGTAGCAACGGGCCAGATCATGGCAGATGTGTCCTTTGGGGCTGGAGGTGAGATAATCGGTCAGATAGGGCCGGTATGCCGGATGGGCGCAGGTGTTGATGATTTTTCTGGCCCGCTCCGAAGGCCCCAGGCCCCGCAGGTCTGCCAGCCCCTGTTCCGTGACCACGATCTGAACCGAATGTTCGTTATTGTCCACATGGGGGGTCATGGGCACCACCGAAGAAATTTTACCCCCTTTTGCCACCGAAGGGGTCATGAAGATGGACAGGTGGCTGTTCCGGGTGAACTCACCGCTGCCGCCCACCCCGTTCACCACATGGGTGCCGAAGACATGGGAGGAGTTGACATTGCCGTAAATATCCAGTTCCAGGGCCGTGTTCATGGCAATGACCCCTAAGCGCCGGATAATGCCGGGATGGTTGGAGATCTCCTGGGGCCTCAGCACGATGCGGCTTTCAAAAAAATCCATGTTGTCCGTAAGCCGGGTCAGTTTTTCCGGCACTACCGTCAATGAGGTGGCGGATGCCCCCAGCAGTTTGCCCTCAGACATCAGGTCCACCATGGCGTCCTGGAACACCTCGGAATACATGTAGAACGGCGGGATATCCGGATGTGCCCCCAGCCCCGCCAGCACCGCATTGGCGGTATTGCCCACCCCTGCCTGAAAGGGGAAAAACTGGTCAGGAATCCGGCCAGCCTGTTTTTCTGCCAGCAGAAACCGGATCACGTGGTCTGCGATTTTCCGGCTCACCGCATCTTCTTCGCTGAACGCCGCCACCTGGTCCGGTTCATCATTTTCCAATATCCCCACCACTTTTTTCGGATCCACCTGGGCATAGGGCCACCCGATTTTGGTCAGCGGGGTGTGCACATTGATGGGAGAGCGCCGGGGAGGCGGCGGAATCATGAAAATATCCGCCAGCTCCCGCAACCGGTGGGAGTGGTGACGGTTGATCTCGATGATTACCTTGTCGGCACAGGCCAGCCAGGTGGGGGATGCACCGATGGAAGCGGTCAGGTACACCCGTCCGTCCGGGGTGATCTCCGTGGCTTCCACCACGGCCACATTTATTTTCCCTAAAAAACCGGCACTCACGGTCTGGGCCAGGTGGGACAGGTGCATGTCCACATATTCCACTTCCTGGCGGTTGATCTGATCCCGCAGTTCCCTGCCGCCCTGGTAGGGGGCCCGCCACTGGATGGCCTTTGCTTTTGCCAGATCATTGTCGATATAATCTCCGGCCGATGCCCCGGTGAGCACCCTGATACGGAACTCCCGGCCCTGAAGGTGTTCCGCGGCAGCATGTTCCGCCAGCACTCTGGGAACGACTTTGGCAGCGCCGGCAGGGGAAAATCCGGAAAATGCCACGGTATCTCCGTTTTTGATCAATGACAGCACCCGGTCTTTATCCAGAATTTCATATTTGTTCATGATAATGATTCCATACTTGCGTATTTGGTTGACAAACTGTTTACATGACCTTGTCCCGGTTTGAGTCCCGGTCTGATAATATAGTGATTTCCATCACAGCAATTTCCATGCCTTTTCACTGCATAACGCATGAACTTAAACTTGATGTCAAATGTTGACAGCACCGCGGAAATCATGCTGCGCCAGACAATGGGGTGGATTCAAATATTTTTACAACCTGTCAGCAAACTTTATCACATCCCGGGCGACAGGGAATTTTTGGATGCCATATTCCTTCCCTTGAAACCGGCCCGGGGGCGTTGCGCTCTGGCAGAAATATTGCATTAACTTAAAGACAAAAAAAGACATCTCCTGCGACGCCAAGGGTGTGAACATAGCCACCGGTTCACTGTCCACCATCATGACACAAAAGGCGGAACAAAAACAAGGAGGCCCTATGGAAATATTCACAGGCGATCTGCATCAATTGCCGGATGACTTTACACCCGGGCAATGGCAGAAAATAGATGCCATCATTGCAGCGAACCGTGACCGGCCCGGGGCGTTGATTCCTGTTCTGGAGCAGATCCAGGGTGTCAGCGGGTATCTGCCGGAACTCATCCAGAGACGGGTGGCAAAAGGCCTGGATATCCCTTTGTCCCGGGTATATGGGGTGGTCACGTTTTATTCTTTTTTTACCATGAAACCCCGGGGCCGACACCAGGTCCGGGTATGTCTGGGCACGGCCTGCCATGTGCGGGGCGGGCGCCAGGTGGAACTGAAACTCGAGGAAGAACTGGGCATCCACCCGGGAGAAGTGGACAAGGACAGGCTTTTCAGCCTGGAGATCGTCCGGTGCGTGGGATGCTGCGGGCTGGCGCCGGTCATGGTTGTGGATGAAGACACCTACCAGCAGGTCAAAACGGCCAGGGTGGATCAGATTCTTGCCAGGTACCGAAACAAAGGGGAGGGACATCATGGCTGAACGTACTGCATCTATGGCAGCATTAAAGGCCATTAAACAACAGGTGAATGCCTGTCATGCCAAGTTCCGGCTGCGGTTGATGATCTGCGGCAGCAACGACTGCCATCTGACCGGCAGTGGCGATGTGAAATCCTCTCTGGATATGGCGCTTCAGGAAACAGGCCTGAAGGACCAGGTCCAGATTGTTGAAACCGGCTGCATCGGATCGTGTTCCATGGGGCCGGTCATGACCGTGTTTCCTGAAGAGATCTTTTACATGAAGCTCGAATCCGAAGATGTGCCGGAACTGGTGGAAAACCATCTGATCAAGGGTGTTCCGGTTCAACGGCTCATGTACCATGATCCGGTTACGGGCCAGGCCGTGCCCCGGCGTTCGGAAATTCCGTTTTTCGCCCTGCAGCACTCCTTTGTGCTGCACAACAGGGGCCTGACAGACCCCAGGCGCATTGAAGACTATATCTGGCGTGACGGATACCAGGCCATGTTCAAAAGCCTTACCGCGTTGTCACCATCCCAAATCATCGCCGAAGTCAAGGATTCCGGCCTGCGGGGCCGGGGCGGCGGCGGATTTCCCACGGGCATGAAGTGGGAATTCTGCGCCAGTACCAAAAGTGATGTGAAATATGTGCTCTGCAACGCGGATGAGGGAGATCCGGGAGCCTTCATGGACCGCCGGATCATGGAGGATGATCCCCACGCCATTCTGGAGGGCATGGTTATCGGTGCCAGAGCCATCGATGCTCACCAGGGATATATTTATTGCAGGGCTGAATATCCTCTGGCCATCGAGCGTCTGACCTGCGCCATCGCCCAGGCCGAGGCCCACGGTCTGCTGGGCAGAAACATCATGGGAACCGGCTTTGACTTCAGCGTTGACATTTATCAGGGTGCCGGCGCGTTTGTCTGCGGCGAGGAAACCGCGCTCATGAATTCGATTGAAGGCAAGCGCGGCACGCCGCGACCCCGGCCTCCGTTTCCGGCCGTCTCCGGGCTGTGGAAAAAACCGTCGATCCTCAACAACGTGGAAACCTGGTCGTCCGTGCCGCAGATCATCCTGGGGGGAGCCGACGCCTATGCCAGCATCGGCACGGAAACCTCCAAGGGGACCAAGGTATTTGCCGTTACAGGGAAAATCAACCATATCGGCCTGGTGGAAGTTCCCATGGGAACCACCCTTGGAGAGATCATCTTTGATATTTCAGGCGGGGTCCCGAACAACAGGAAATTCAAGGCTGCCCAGCTTGGGGGGCCTTCAGGGGGATGCGTTCCTGCAGACTGTCTCAACCTGCCCATCGATTACGAAGAAATCGTGAAAGCAGGGGCCATCATGGGTTCCGGGGGCCTGATCGTCATGGATGAAGACACCTGCATGGTGGACATGGCCCGCTATTTCATGGATTTCTGCCAGGACGAATCCTGCGGCAAATGCACCCCCTGCCGCGTGGGCACCAAACGCATGCGCCAGATCCTGGAAAACATCTGCAAGGGGAACGGCCGGATCGAAGATATCGAACTGCTGGAGAGCCTCTCGGTGGCCATCAGGGATACGGCCCTGTGCGGACTGGGCCAGACCGCACCCAACCCGGTATTGAGTACGCTGAGATATTTTATCGATGAATACAACGCCCATATTATCGATAAAAAATGTCCGGCCGGGGTGTGCGCAGACCTGTTTGAAAGTCCCTGCCGGAATGCCTGCCCCGTGGAGATGGAAATTCCGGCATACATTGCCCTGGTCCGGGCCGGCCGGTTCGATGACGCCTACCGGGTGCTCAAACGGACCAATCCGTTTCCCAGCGTCTGCGGCCGGGTCTGCGGCCACCCCTGCCAGAGCAAGTGCCGCAGGGGACAGCTGGATGAATCCCTGGCCATCAAGAACATCAAACGTTTTATCACGGATCACGCCGCGCCGCCCAATGTCGAGACCCTGCCCGTCACCCGGTCCGAAAAGATCGCCGTGATCGGGGCGGGTCCGGCCGGCATGACCGCAGCCCTGGAAATGAAAAAGCGCGGATACGCCGTGACCGTGTTCGAAGCCCTGCCAGAGGCCGGCGGCATGCTGCGCTGGGGTATTCCTGAATACCGGCTCCCCCGTGACATTCTGGCCCGGGAGATTCAGGATATTCTGGACACGGGCGTGGCACTCAGAACCGGTGTCAAAATCGGAAAAGACCTGCCCTTTGCCGATCTGGAAAAGAGCTATGATGCCATTTATATCGGTGTGGGCGCCCAGAAAAGCATGCTCCTGGGACTGGCGAACGAGGATGCCGACGGCGTCATGGGGGCGGTTGAGTTCCTGCGGTCACACAGCCTGGGGGAGGCGGTGGCTGTGGGAAAATCCGTGGCCGTGATCGGCGGGGGCAATTCAGCTATTGATGCGGCAAGGACCGCCCTCCGGATGGGGGCCTACTCCGTGAAGATTCTTTACCGCCGGGAGCGCAGGGACATGCCGGCCATCCAGGTGGAAATAAAGGCTGCTGAGGAGGAAGGGGTCACCATCGAATATCTGGTGGCTCCTAAGGAAATCCTGGTCAAGGATGGGAAGGTGGCATCCCTGGAACTTTCACGTATGCGGCTGGGTCCTTTTGATGCCAGCGGCCGCCGGAAGCCTGTGGCCATTGAAGGGGGTGAATTTGTCATTCCCGTGGATACCCTGATTCCGGCGATCGGTCAGCAGGCGGAACCGGATCTGATCTGTGCTCCGGGAATCGGCATGACAAAAAACACCATCACCGTTAATCCGGATTATTCCACAGCCCACCCCAGGGTCTGGGCCGGCGGTGAGGTGGTCACGGGTCCGGCCATGGTGATCGATGCCATTGCGGCAGGTCAGAAGGCTGCAGCGGCAATGGATAAGGCCCTTCGGGAGATCAAAGGGGAAGCACCCTGGAAAGCGGTGCAGGAAAAAATCGATATTCCATTTGAGGTGGATGAAGATACTGTGGAACAACCCCAGGCAAAGATGCCTGCACTGGCTCCGGAAAACCGCGGCAAAAATTTTGCGGAAGTGGAACTGGGATTCAATCCGGAAACAGCCGTAAGGGAAGCCCGCCGCTGCATCCGCTGTGATGCCGTACGCGGGCAATAATACCGGAACATAAGCGTAAACAGGAGTATCTCATGGCGGTATTGACGATTGACAATCTGGCCGTGGAAGTCCCGGAGGGCAGCACCATACTCGAGGCTGCCAGAAGTGCCGGCATTCATATCCCGTCGCTTTGCACCCTGCCGGAGATCCATCACAGCCCCGGTGCGTGCCGGGTCTGCGTGGTGGAAGTGGAACGGTCCCGGGCCCTGGTGGCCGCCTGCGTCTATCCGGTGGCCAGCGGCATGAAAGTAAAAACCAGCACCCGCCGGGTGCGGGAAGCCCGGGAACGGGTGATCGAGTTCCTGCTGTCAGATCACCCCAGAGATTGCAATATCTGTCAGAAGCACGGCAATTGTGAGCTCCGGCAGGTGGCCGAACTGGTGGGACGACGGGAGATCTCGGTACCGTGCACCGATTTTTCCGTACACGATATCGATGATTCCACCGACGTCCTGGTTCGGGATATGAGTAAATGCATCCACTGCCTGCGATGTGTCACCGTATGCGCTGATGTTCAAGGGGTTTTTCTGCTCACCCCTGAAGGAAGGGGATTTGCTTCCAGGGTGGTGCCGGCCATGGGCCATTGCCTGGCGGATTCCGCCTGCACCTTCTGCGGCCAGTGCACCGTGGTCTGCCCCACAGGGGCCATTGTGGAAAAAGACCATACAGACCGGGTGTGGGCGGCTCTGGAAGACCCGTCCACACATGTGGTCGTTCAGGAAGCGCCCGCCATCCGTGCCCAGCTGGGAGAAGAGTTCGGCATGGCCCCCGGAACCCTGGTCACGGGCCAGATGATCACGGCCCTGCGGCGTCTTGGATTTGACCGGGTGTTTGACACCAATTTCACGGCAGACCTGACCATTATCGAAGAAGGTCATGAGCTGCTGCACCGGGTCAAGACCGGTGGAAAACTGCCCATGATCACCTCCTGCTGTCCGGGATGGATCAAGTTCATCGAGCATTTTTATCCGGACCTGCTGCCCCATCTGTCCACCTGCAAATCACCCCAGCAGATGTTCGGGGCCCTGGCCAAGACCTATTATGCCCAGAAACAGGGCATTGATCCGGCAACTGTTTTTGTGGTGTCCATCATGCCGTGTACAGCCAAAAAATTCGAGGCGGCCCGTCCTGAAATGCGGTCGTCCGGACACCGGGACGTGGATGTGGTGCTCACCACCCGGGAACTGGGCCGCATGCTCCGCCAGGCCGGCATCGAACTGGCTGTTCTGCCGGAAGGGGAGCATGATGCCCCCATAGGCCGGTACAGCGGTGCCGGCACTATTTTCGGGACCACCGGCGGGGTCATGGAAGCGGCCCTGAGAACCGTATATGCCGTGGTGACCGGCAAGGATCTGCCCAGCCTGGATGTTACAGCGGTCCGGGGACTTGACGGCATCAAGGAGGCGGCCCTGGAAATCGGAGAACTGGGAGAAGTCCGGGCCGCAGTGGTCCATGGGCTGGGCAATGCACGAAAGATCCTGGACCGGCTTGCCGCGGGTCAGGCAGCGTATCATTTCATTGAAATCATGGCCTGCCCGGGCGGATGCGTGGGCGGCGGGGGCCAGCCCCTGCCTGCCAGTGATGAAAAACGAATCCTCAGGGCCGGGGCACTGTACCATGATGACAAACAAGTGCAGGCCATCCGGCAGTCCCATGAAAATCCGGCCATCAAGGCCTTGTATGACGGATTTTTAAAAGCGCCCCTGGGAAAAAAATCCCATGACCTGCTTCACACCCGCTATACGGCCCGGGGCATATGATTTCATATGCTGGGCTGCCGTGAAACCGATGGACATTCTCATCATGGCTGCCTACGTTGCCGTGATCGTATGCGTGGGTATGGCCACTTCCCGGCACCGGGATATGGATAGTGATTTTTTTCTGGCCAGCCGGTCCATGCACTGACTGCCCATCGGGCTGTCCATTACCCTGACAGCGATAGGGTATTCAGGAACAGGACTCTGCATTATAATCATCATCTTTCGGGAAAATATCTTGTTTGTTTCTCTGCTGCCGCTGGAACCCCTGCTGGGCGTATCTCTATCAATTTTCGCTTGAAAATACCCGGCGGTGCTGATATATAGTGCACTTATTCTCGGGGCCGGCGTAACTCAGATGGTAGAGTAGCTGATTCGTAATCAGCAAGTCAGCGGTTCGATTCCGCTCGCCGGCTCCAGGAAAATCAATTGCTTGCAAGAAGCAGAAAGAATCAAGATCTCAAAAGATGGCCATTTGTTTTCAAGCAGACTAATCAGTCCACCCACATTGATCAGTCATACAGCCCCGCTTTCTTCTCCACGTGTTCAATCCTGTTTGCGTATCTCGACATATGGGTTATTAGAGGAACTTATATAG
>DATHSR010000335.1:0-9458 GCA_035464035.1 Desulfotignum sp.
CCTGGACCAGCCATTGATCAAAAAACTGATGATTGAAGCGCCCGGCACTTACAACCACAGTGTGATTGTGGCCACCCTGTCCGAAGCGGCAGCATCGGCCATCAATGCCAACAGCCTCAAGGCCAAGGTCATGGCCTATTATCACGACATCGGCAAGCTCGATAAAATCATGTATTTCATCGAAAACCAGTCAGACGGAAAAAACCGGCATGACAAGCTCTCTCCGTCCATGTCCGCCCTCATTCTCATCCAGCATGTCAAAAAAGGGGTGGAACTGGCCAAAACCTACAAACTGGGAAATGAAATCATTGACGGCATCACCCAGCATCACGGCACTTCCCTGATCAAATATTTCTACAACAAGGCGCTGAAAACAGGAAAAGAAAATATCAACGAAGAACATTTCCGGTACCCGGGCCCCAAGCCCCAGACCCGGGAAACCGGGATCGTCATGCTGGCCGATGTTGTGGAGGCGGCGGTGCGGGCCCTGGAACGCCCCACCCCGGCACGGATCCGGGGACGGGTCAAGGAACTGATCAATGACATTTTCGCCGACGGCCAGCTGGAAGAATGCGAACTCACCCTCAAGGACCTGCATCAGATCGCCAGAAGCTTTAATAATATTCTGACCAGTATTTACCACAGCCGTATCGAATACACTGACAAACCCCAGGAAAAGAAAAAAGAAAAATATGACAGCCCCGCAGATACTGATCGACAACCGGCAAAAACCAATGGTGTCCACCCGAACCCTGCGCAGAAAGACCGAACAGATCTTAAGCGCCTTGGGTTGTAATGATCACGAGATCTCCATTGTGATCATGGATGATGGGCAGATCCGGGAACTCAACCAGAGTTTCCGGGGAATATCCGCACCGACCAATGTACTGTCCTTTCCCATGCAGGAAGGGGAATTCTCCGGTGTCACCCCCGGGCTTTTAGGGGATGTGGTCATCTCGGCCCAGACAGCAGGCAGAGAAGCAGCAGATGCCGGCATTACCCTGGATGAGCGGCTGTCCCAGCTGCTCATCCATGGCATTCTCCATCTGCTGGGATTCGACCATGAGGCGGGTGAGACGGAAGCGGATGAGATGGAAACCAGAAGCAGAGAACTTTTAAGACTGGTGGAACCCAATCCGGATCTGGCGGCATTCTAACCAGGAAAGGAACAACAGATGGCAGAATTGGCTGTAAATGTGGATCATGTGGCCACCCTGAGACAGGCCAGGGGGATTGACTATCCGGACCCGGTGGCGGCGGCGGTGGCTGCGGAAACCGCCGGTGCGGATGCCATTGTGGTGCATTTGAGAGAAGACCGGCGCCATATCCAGGAAAGGGATGTACGGCTGCTCCGGCAGATCGTACAGTCCAGACTGATTCTGGAAATGGCGGCCACCAGTGAAATGCTGGGAATCGCACTGGACATCATGCCCCACACGGTCACCCTGGTCCCGGAAAAAAGACAGGAGTTGACCACCGAGGGCGGACTGGACCTGATCTCCCACCAGGATACCATCAGAGAGGCGGTCTCCACACTCAAGAACGCCGGAATAAAGGTGTGCATTTTCATTGACCCGGACCTGGACCAGATCAAGATCGCCCACAAGATCGACGCAGACATGATTGAAATTCACACCGGTGCGTTCTGTGATGCCGTAACCGAAGCCGAAGCCCGGCGAGAATTTGCCCGTATCGTGGACGCCGCCAAAATCGGAACCCGGCTCAAGCTCAGGGTCAATGCCGGCCACGGCATCTGCTATAACACCATCAAGGCATTCAAAGGGCTGCACGAGATCAGCGAATTTTCCATCGGTCACAGCATTGTCGCCCGGGCCGTTCTCACCGGGATGGACCGGGCGGTCCGGGACATGAAAACACTGATCAAGAATCTGGGCTGACCCCTGCCCCGGATTTGCCCTCAGTCCAGCAGGCCGGACAGGACTGCGGCCCGGGTCACCCCGTGGTCATTGTTTGACACCGGCATCCGGATACCGGTGTCAAATCCCGACGCGGCGTTGGCCACACAAAACCCCTGACCGGCCCATGCCAGAAGATCCTGGTCATTGTGATCGTTTCCCACCGCCGTCACCCGGGTGCGCGGAATCATCAGCCCGGCAGCCAGCCAGGCTGCGGCCCGGCTTTTGGAGGCCCTGGGGTGAAACACCTCGATCCATGCGGACTGGTGGTCCAGCGGCGAGGTGGCATGGACCACACTGTAATCAACCAGCTCCGCTTTTATCTGTGCCGCCTGGGCAGCGGAAATCCCCTGGGGCACCACCGCCAGAACCTGGGTGGCAGATTCATACAAGGGGGTATCCGGATCCAGCGGTGTGGCAAAGGGCTGATACAGGGAAATCCGGTGATAAAAATCAGGGTTGTCCCGGCCCTGGGACCGATACAGAAAAAAATGTGTGTCCGGAATGGCCTTGTGAACCATATAGTCCAACTGCTGCCGGTCAAAACAGGCCGCAATCCGGGTCACATCCGGCCGGGAAATGGCCAGATGCCGGATAATCTGATCCTCCTTGTACATCTGTATCCCGGCACCTGTTGAAAAAATCAGATAATCCACCGGCAGGAGCCCGGGGTCCATCTGAATCTGTGCCAGGGCCCTTTGAAAAGAAAAAAGGCTGCGGCCCGTGGCAATGGCCACCACCACACCTTTGGCCTGCAGCCGGGAAAGGGTTTCCATGTCCGTGAAGGATACGGCCCTGTCATCATTGAGCAGGGTGCCGTCCAAATCGGTGATAAACAGGTGCCGGTCCGTCACGTTCTATTTTTTCTTTTTCAGGGCAGCCATTAAAACACTTTCCATGGTGCCCACCGGTTTGTTTTTCCTGTCTCCGGCAAACTGGTGCCAGTCCTCTGTATCCTTCTGATCCGGCGGTGCCAGGGTGATCCGCCGGTTTTCCTCATCCACCTGCTGGACCAGCACCTGGACGCTTTCTCCGGGCTTGAGCTGGTCCCAGGGTTTGGCATCCTGGGCATTGCGGATGGCTGACAGGGGCACCAGGCCGGTCACGCCGGGTTCCAGCCCGATGAACAGGCCGAAGGTTTCCCTTTTTTCCAGCCGGCCGTCCCTGATATCACCGGCCTGGTACCGGACACTGATCCCGGTCCAGGGATCTTCCAGGGCATCCTTGATGCTCAATGACACCCGTCTGGCATCCATGTCAATGGACTTGATCACCACCTGGACCGTCTGGCCCTTTTCCACCACCTCTTCGGGCCGTGTCACCCGGCGGGTATGGCTCATTTCACTGATATGCACCAGGCCGTCCACCCCGGGTGCAATTTCCACAAACGCCCCGAAATGGGTCAGGCGAACCACTTTGCCGGTGACCTGCTCCCCGGACCTGAAGGCGGTGTCCACACTCTCCCAGGGATCGGAAGCAGTCTGTTTGAGGGACAGAGAAATTTTGGGCAGATCCTGTCCCTCCTGGTGTTCCATTTTCAACAGTTTCACCAGCACGGTATCTCCGGGCTTCACCACTTCATCGGGCTTTTCAACCCTGGACCAGCTCAGCTCGGAAATGTGGGCCATTCCTTCCACACCCGGGGCCAGTTCGACAAACGCCCCAAAGGACATGAGCCTTGTCACCTTTCCGTGAAGGGTATCTCCCACAGACACTTTGGCAAAAAAAGCCTGCTGGGCCGCTTTCATCTCTTCCAGCAGCAGGTTCCGGCGGGAGATGACAATATTGCGGCCGTTTTCCTCATACCGGGTCACCAGAAAATGCAGGGTCTGTCCCACAAAATCCTCGGGAGTCTCGACATAATTGACATCCATCTGGCTCACCGGGCAGAAGGCCCGCTTTCCCAGAATGTCCACCGAAAATCCTCCCTTTATCACCCCGGTCACCTTGCCTTCCACCGGGGTCCGGTTCCGGACTGCGTCTTCGAGCAGCACGGCTTTGCCGGCACCGGAAATAGCTCTGGACAGAATGATTTCACTCTCATTCAAAGACACCACATACAGGGTCAGGGCATCTCCCACCTGAACGGTCAACTCACCGTTTTCATCCACCAGTTCCTGTTTTTCCACCACCCCGTCGCTTTTGGTACCGGTATCGATATACACACGGGTCCGGCCCACAGAGATGATCTTTCCTTCCACCATGTCCCCGGGGGCCAGTTCCCGGCCCAGGGTGTCACTATAGGATTCAAAGAGCTCTTCAAAACTCATCTCCCCGGAATCCGTATCCGGGGTGTCGTCAAATTTTTCTGTCATGCAATTTCTCCAAACAGGGCGGTTATTAAACACATGCCTGACTACTATACTTTACAGGCCCGGGTGTAAAGCAAAAAAATGGCACGCCATCAAAGCGCCGGAAAATCGGGCTGTGGACAGATCTTTCCCGCCGGCGCCTGTCTGCGTCCATAGAGGCTTAGGGCAGATCCCTTCTGATCCGTTCCAGGACCTGTCTGGCCAGGTCTTCGGTAATTCCGGGCAGGTCTGTCAAGTCCTCCATGGATGCTGTTTTCAGATCTTCCAGTGCCTTGAAGCGGTTCAGGAGCAGTTTTTTTCTTTTGGGGCCGATCCCCGGGATGGTGTCAAACACGGACTGGCGGCCCCGCTTTTCCCGGCGCCGGCGATGAAAGGTGACGGCAAACCGGTGGGCCTCATCCCGTACCTGCTGGAGCAGAAAGAGCGCTTTTTTTGCAGATGCGGTATTCAATGGGTTGGCCCGTCCCGGTACATAGATCTTGTCGGTCTGTTCCCCTTTTGTGTCATCTTTTTTGGCCAGACCCGCCACCGTGAACTGCCCGGCCAGCCCCAGGTCGTTTAAAACGGCCATTGCGATTCCCAGCTGCCCTTTGCCGCCGTCCACCACCAGCAGGTCCGGCCGGGGCATCTCCTGCACCGGCTTTGAAAATCGCCGGAAGAGTACCTGGTTCATGGCGGCATAATCATCGGGCTGGTCCATTCCCTTGAGAATATAGCGGCGAAAGGCCTGCTTGTCCGGCACCCCCTGGGTGAACACCACCATGGAGGAAACCGGATCCTGGCCGGACAGGCTGGAATTGTCAAAACATTCGATACGCGCCGGCACCCGGTCCATTTTCAAGAGGGACTGGAGAAGGATCAGGACGGACCGGGCCGATTC
The DNA here is from genome assembly GCA_035464035.1 of Desulfotignum sp. Classification (GTDB taxonomy): domain Bacteria; phylum Desulfobacterota; class Desulfobacteria; order Desulfobacterales; family Desulfobacteraceae; genus Desulfotignum. The sequence continues at coordinate 5,109 of DATHSR010000335.1, forward strand.
CTCCCTGACCTGCCGTTTTTCCAGTTCCCGGACGGCATTGACCCGGGCCATTTCTGTCAGACGCCGTTTTTCCCCTTTTACCGGCATATGCACCGCAACCTTTCTGTGTTTTTTCACCGACAGGCCGGCGGCCAGCAGATCCTGGTTCTCGATTTTCCGGTCCAGGAGGACGGCATCGGGCAGGAACCGGGCGGTATCGTAATACTGCCATACAAAGGCCCGCAGGATCTCATCCGGCTCCCTGAACCCCGGATCCACCGGATAGTGAACGGTATCGATCAGCCGGCCGGAACGGATCAGCATCATGGTGATCACGGCCATTTCTTTTCCTTCCGCCAGGGCCAGCACATCCCGGTCCTTTAAGTCGGCGCACACCACCACCTGTTTTTCCAGGATATTTGTCACGGCAAAAATGGCATCCCGTTTCTGGGCCGCTATCTCATATTCCCTTGCATCGGCATGGGCCAGCATCTCGTCCTTTAGCCGGTTCATCACCTGGCCGGACCGGCCCTTTAAAAACAGCACCGCGTCCTTGACCTGCTGCCGGTAGCCTGCATCATCCACCTTCAGGCAGCAGGGCCCCATGCAGGCGTTGATCTGATAGTTCAGGCAGGGCCGGGACCGGTTCGAGAACTGGGTGTTCCGGCATTTTCTGAGCTTGAATATTTTCTGGATCTGCTGCAGGGTCTGGTTGACGCTGTGGGAGGATGAATAGGGACCGAAATACAGGGCATGGTCGTTTCTGATCCGGCGGACCCGCTGGATGGCGGGAAACGGATCGGTCATGTCAATGCGCAGCAACGGATAATTTTTGCCGTCCTTGAGCACCACATTGTACCGGGGCCGGTGTTCCTTGATCAGGTTGGATTCCAGGATAAAGGCCTCATGGTCCGATGCGGTGATGATCACGTCGAAATCCCTGACCATGGCCAGCAGTGCGCCGGTTTTTCCGTCAGTCCGATTCTGTCCTGCAAAATAGGACCCCAGCCGCTTTTTCAGGTCCTTTGCCTTTCCCACATAGATGACTTTTGCCTTGGCATCCTTCATCAGGTAGACCCCGGGGCAGTGGGGGGCCTGAAGGTATTTTTCCGCCAGATCAGGGGATATGCCCGGGTGATGGACCATTAAAAGGGCACCATGTCGGTGAGCTGCCGAATCTTGTCCCGGTAACGGGCCGCCTGTTCAAATTCCAGATTTTCCGCCGCTTTTTTCATCTTGAATTCCAGGTCCCGGATCAGGTCTTCCAGGTTGAGTTCATCGGTGTCATAGGCCTGGATATCTTCATGAACGGATGCGGCCGGGTCGTCCCTGTGCCCGTCCGGTTTCGGGTATTCAAACCGGTCAAGCCGTTTCTGAATGGTTGTGGGAACAATGTTGTGGACCTGATTGTAGGCTTTCTGGATTTCCCTGCGCCGCCGGGTTTCCGCCATGGCTTTTTTCATGGAACCGGTCTCTTTTTCCGCATACATGATCACCCGGCCGTAAACATTTCTGGCGGCACGGCCGAAAATCTGAATAAAGGAACGGAACGAGCGCAGAAACCCTTCCTTGTCCGCATCCAGGATGGCCACCAGGGAGACCTCGGGAATGTCCAGCCCCTCTCTGAGCAGGTTGATACCGATGAGTACGTCAAACACCCCCTGGCGCAGGTCTTGAATGATTTCGATGCGCTCCATGGTGACAATATCTGAATGCAGGTATTTCACCTTGAGTCCCAGGTCGGCATAATATTCGGTGAGATCCTCGGCCATGCGCTTGGTCAGGGTGGTCACCAGGACCCGTTCCCCCGCCTCCACCCGCTTGAGGACCTCCTGGTACAGGTCATCCACCTGGGTTCTGGCATCCCGCACCTGAATTTCAGGATCCAGCAGTCCGGTGGGCCTTACAATCTGCTCGGCCACCCGTCCCCCTGCCTTTTCCAGCTCGTAATCCGCCGGGGTGGCGGATACATAGATGATCTGAGAAGTCCGGGCCGAAAACTCCTCAAAGGTCAACGGCCGGTTGTCCACAGCCGACGGCAGCCGGAACCCGTAGTCCACCAGGGTCTGCTTCCGGGACCGGTCCGCCTTGTACATGGCTCCGAGCTGGGACACGGAAATATGGCTTTCATCAAAAAACAGCAGAAAATCATCGGGCATGTAATCCAGCAGCGTGGGAGGCGGCTCTCCGGGCTGCCGGCCGGTGAGGTGCCGGGAATAGTTCTCGATGCCGGTGCAGTATCCGATCTCATTGAGCATTTCCATGTCATACCGGGTCCGCTCCTCCAGGCGCTGGGCCTCCACCAGCCGGTTTTCGCCCTGCAGCACCGCCAGCCGGTCCGCCAGTTCCGCCAGGATGCCTGCCACCGCTTTTTCCCGGGTCCGGCGTTTGGTTACGTAGTGGGAGGCCGGATAGATGGCGGTCTGGTCAACGGTGTGGAGCACCTCGCCCCGCAGCGGGTCGATTTCACAGATCTCTTCGATGGTGTCCCCGAAAAAATCGATGCGCACCGCCTTGTCCTGCTCATAGGCCGGGAAGATCTCCAGCCGGTCCCCTCTGACCCGGAACACCCCCCGGTGGAAATCCACATCATTTCGCGTGTACTGAATCTCCACCAGACGGTGGATCACCCGGTCCCGGGAGATTTCCATGTCCCGGGCCAGAGAGATGCGCAGATCCAGATAGTCTTCCGGAGCCCCCAGACCGTAGATGCACGACACCGATGCCACCACGATGACATCCCGTCGGGCCAGCACCGACCGGGTGGCGGAATGCCGCATCTTGTCGATGATGTCATTGATGGAGGAATCCTTTTGTATGTAGGTGTCGCTGGAAGGCACATAAGCCTCGGGCTGATAGTAATCATAATAGGACACAAAGTATTCCACACAGTTTTCCGGAAACAGCACCCTGAATTCATTGTAAAGCTGGGCTGCCAGGGTTTTGTTGGGGGCGATGACCAGGGTGGGCCGCTCCACCTGGGCAATGATATTGGCCATGGTAAAGGTCTTGCCCGATCCGGTCACCCCTAACAGCACCTGGTGCGGCTCGTTGTTCAGAACCCCTTCTGTCAGGTATTGGATGGCTTTGGGCTGATCTCCGGTGGGAGAAAAAGAAGATTTAAGATGAAACAGGCCCATGAATGACCGCTCCTTTCACTGCACGGCTTCGTCTTCATCCGGCCGCCGGGGCCAGGCACTGAGCACCCCCTGGAGCAGAATGGCCAGGGGAATGGCGAAAAACACCCCCCAGACGCCCCAGATACCGCCAAAAAACAGGACCGCCACAATAATGGCGATGGGATGCAGGTTCACCACCTCGGAAAACAGGATCGGCACCAGCACGTTGCCGTCCAGCATCTGGATGATCAGGTATGCCAGGATGATCCAGGCCAGGTCCCCGGTCCATCCGAACTGGAAATAGGCCACCAGGGCCACGGGAAAGGTCATGACCGCGGCCCCGATATAGGGCACCAGCACGGAAATCCCCACCAGAAACGCCAGGAGCAGGGAAAAGTTGAGTCCCATGAACATAAACGTCAGATAAGACACACCCCACACGATCAGGATCTCCCAGAACTTGCCCCGGATGAAGTTGCCCAGCTGCACATCCACCCCCTGCCACACCCGGCTGGCCAGGCCCCGCTCCCGGGGCAGGTGCCGCCGGATCCATCCCATGATCTTGTCCTTGTCCTTGAGAAAGAAAAACACCAGCAGCGGCACCAGCACGATATACACCACCAGGGTGATGACGCCCACCACCGACGACAGGGTCTGTCGCAGCATCTTGTCAGTGAAGTGCCCCGCCTCCTGCCGGATCTGATCCAGCACCCTTTCAATCTCCACCTCGCTGAAAATGGTGGGATACTTCTCCGGCAGGGACAAAATCAACTTCTGGGACGCACTGAGCATGGCCGGCACTTCCTGGAGCAGCTGGGTGGCCTGCCTTGTCAACAACGGCAGCAGCCAGAACAGCAGTGCCAGCAGCACCAGAAAAAATACCAGAAACACCATACCCACCGCCAGCATCCGGGGGACCCTCACCCGCTGCAGCGGCAGAATTAATCCTTCCAGCAGATACGCAATGATCAGGCTCGCGATCACCGGCACCAGGTGCCGGCCGGCCAGCAGCACCGTAACCAGCCCCGCCACCAGAAACACCGCCAGAATCACCACCTGGGGATCTGAAAAATACCGTCTGATCCAGTCTTTAATTACACCCATTACCCGCCTCAAACACTTGAAATCAACTTGTGCAGTATACCCGGTTCTTTCACTATTTTCCAGTTTTTTCCTTGTGGCGCCCCGTTCCATGTAACGGCTCAATTACAGAACCGCCCGGTCACCCCTGCCGCCTGCATCAGAATTTAAT
>DATHSR010000336.1:0-2798 GCA_035464035.1 Desulfotignum sp.
CGGCGGTACCCTTTTTCTCGATGAAATCGGGGACATGAACCTCAACACCCAGGCAAAAATTCTGCGGACCCTGGAGTCCAGAACCTTTCAGCGCATCGGCAGCAGCCGGATCATCCAGATGGATGCCCGGATCATTGCGTCCACCAACAAGGACCTTGCTGTGGAAATAGAAAACGGCCGTTTCAGACAGGATCTGTTTTTCCGCCTGAACGTCATCCCCATTCATGTCCCATCGCTGCGGGAAAGAAAGCAGGACATTCCCATGCTGGTGGATGCGTTTCTGGACAAGCTGGCCCAGCAGTCTTCCGATCCTAAAAAAACGATGTCTGAACAGGCCCTGGCAAGGCTTTCAAGCTATGCCTGGCCGGGCAATGTCCGGGAACTGAAAAACCTGGTGGAGCGTCTGGCCATCATGGTAAAAGAAGACCGCATCGATGCTGTTCACCTGCCTCACCCTTACCGTTCCAGACCCCTGTCCGATCCCCAGGAGCTGCCTGGACGGCTGCTGGCCATCGACAATCTCGAACAGGCCCGGGCCGCCTTTGAAAATGAATATGTCCGCCGAAAAGTGGCACAGGCCAACGGAGATGTGGCTGCGGCAGCCAGAAGCATGGGCACCAGCACCCGGTATATCAAGAAATATCTGAACTGACCCCTGCCATGAGAATCATCAGCGGCACCTGCCGGGGCAGAAAACTCATCAGCCCGGAAGGACGGGAAATCCGTCCGACCTCAGACCGGATCAGGGAAACCCTGTTCAATATTTTAGGCACCCGGGTAAAAACCGCCCGGGTCCTGGACCTGTTTGCCGGCACCGGGGCCCTGGGGCTGGAGGCCTTAAGCCGGGGAGCGGCCCATGCCGTTTTTGTGGATACCTCCCCGGCCGCCTGCCGCATCATCTTGCAGAATATCAACCGGTGCGGTTTCTCCTTGCAGGCCTTCGTGATCCGGCAGGATCTGCATTCTGCGTTACATGGTCCGTCCATTGCCTCCCGGCGGTTTGACCTGATTTTCATGGACCCCCCCTATGACCGGGGTTTTATGGAAAAAATTTTTGAAAAACAGGACTTTGCCGATCTTCTGTCCGAAGGCGGCATCCTGGTTGTGGAGCACGCATCCAGGGAAATCCTGCCTTCATCTCTGAACGGACTTGACATTTTCAGGCAAAAAAAATACTCAAGAACGACCATTTCCTTTTTAACCAGAACCCAGGATCAGGCATGAACCAAACAAGGGATACCAAAAAGCGCGTCGCCATCTACCCCGGATCGTTCGATCCATTGACCAACGGCCACCTGGACGTCATTCAGCGGGCTTTGGAAATTTTTGATGAAGTGATCGTGGCCATACTCCGCAACCCGGCCAAAAAGTCTTTGTTTTCCACCCAGGAGCGCCTGGAGATGATCCAGCAGAGTTTCAACGGCAATGACGCCTTGAAAGTGGATGCCTTTGACGGGCTCCTGGTGGATTATGCCAGAATGAAAAACGCGGTGGCCATTATCCGGGGCATGCGGGCCATCTCTGATTTTGAAAACGAATTTCAGATGGCCCTGATGAACCGGAAACTTCACAAGGATGTCCAGTCCGTGTTTCTCATGACCGGATTCCGCTGGATTTTCACCTCGTCCTCGATCATCAAGGAGGCGGCCCAGTTCGGCGGAGATATCTCTGAGATGGTACCCGAACCGGTCATGAAAAAACTGATGGAAAAATACCCCCTGCTCAATGCCAGCCAGCGGCAGGATTCCCAGAAAAAAGCCCGGGATTGAGCCATGGACCTCTGGCAGCTCCAGATTTTTGTCACCGTGGTGGAAGAAAAAAGCTTTTCAAAGGCCTCCCAGATCATCAACCTGTCCCAGCCCACGGTGTCCACCCATATCAAGGAGCTGGAAAACCATTTTCAATGCCGGCTTCTGGATCGGCTGGGCAAAAAAACAGAACCCACCCAGGCCGGTTTGATCCTGTTTGACCATGCCAGAAAAATTCTGGCTCTCAAAGACCGGACCGAATCCTTGATGCAGGATTTTATCGGCTGCACCAGAGGCCGCCTTTTGATCGGCGGCAGCACCATTCCCGCAGGATATATTCTTCCAAAACTCATGGGGCCGTTTACCCGGCAGTATCCGGATGTATCGGTTCACCTGTCATCCGGAGACACCCGCCAGGTCATCGACGATGTCAGGTACGGCCGGGTGGAGCTGGGGGTGGTGGGAGCGAAAACCAGGGATCCGGCCATTGTTCAGGAGGTACTGCTGGCCGATGAAATGAGACTGATTGTCCCTTCAGATCACCGGTGGGCCGGCCTGGCCGCCGTGGACTACCCCCAGCTCACCCGGGAACCGTTCATCGCCAGAGAGCCCGGATCCGGCACCTGGCAGTCCATCTCTCAGAGCACAACGGATGCCGGATTTGATGCCGAGCAGTTAAATATCTGCATGACCATGGGGTCTTCGATCTCCGTGATCCAGGGGATTCTCAGCCAGGCGGGCATTTCCATTCTCTCCACCGCAGCGGTGGCAGATGATCTTGCCAAGGGGCGCCTGGCCGCGCTTGAGGTGAACGGCCTGAACCTGAACCGTTTTTTTTATCTGACGTTGGCAAAGAAACGCACCCAGTCCCCCATCTGCAAAAAATTTATTGCCTTTGCCAGACACTACCTGTCACCGGCCTGATCTGAGTTGAAAAACCGGGCCATTTTCGCCGGAAAAACGTCATTGACAACCCTTTAGTTTTCTGACAAGCTTTTTTGTGATATGGTGATGATATAAGAGGGGCTGAACACAATCTTTTAGACACAG
>DATHSR010000337.1:0-3031 GCA_035464035.1 Desulfotignum sp.
GCATCATGCTGTCTCATATTCTGTGTCCCCGTCTGGACCCCCACTGGCAGGCCAGCCTGTCGGTGGCCATTGCCCGGGACCTGCTCAGAAATGTGCTGGGGTTTCAGGGTCTGGTGCTCACCGATGACCTGGACATGAAAGCCATTGATCATGACATGGCATCCTGCATGGCCCGGGTGCTGGCATCAGATATCGACCTGGCACTGATCTGCCACAAGGGTCCAAATATCCAGAAGGCGTTCGACGCACTGGTCAGGCTGATGGAAACGGATGCACGGCTCCGGGAGATGGCCGCAGCTTCGGTGGAAAGGATCTACCGGTACAAGGAAAAATATCTGGCCTGGGGCAGAACAGGTGCCGGGCCTTCTTAAGCCGGGGTTCTGGAAAATACGTCATGGTCCAGGCGGCAGGTCTGACCGTCCCGGATCATGACGGCGCCTCTGGCGGCCACCATGGCGGCATTGTCCCCGCACAGAGACAATGGCGGCGCAATCACCTGGATCCGTTTCCGGGCGGCCCGGCGGGTGAGCACCTCCCGGAAGGTCCGGTTGGCGGCAACACCGCCGGAGATGCCGATCTGACCGCAGTTTCTGGATCCGGCGGCAGCCAGCAGTTTTTCGCACAACACGTCAATGACTGCTGTCTGAAAAGCGGCGGCCACCCGGGCCTTGTCCGCCGAAGTCTGAACCGGGTTTTCATGAACATGGCGGGCCACGGCGGACTTAAGACCGGAAAAACTGAAATCAAAGCTGCCGTGTTCCAGAAGGGATCGGGGAAAACGGATGTCACCAAAATCTCCGGTCCTGGCCAGGGCCTCGATCACTGGACCTCCCGGATACCCCAGACCCAGGGTTTTGGCCACCTTGTCAAAAGCTTCTCCGGCAGCATCGTCCCGGGTCTGGCCCATGAGTTCGAACCGGTTTTCAGCCGGGACATGGTAGATATTGGTGTGCCCGCCGGAGACCACCAGGGCGATGAACGGAAATGACGCTGCCGGGCCTGTCAGCAGCAGGGAATGGATATGGGCTTCCAGATGGTTGACCCCGGCCAGCGGCAGCCCCCGGGCCCAGGCAAAGGCCTTGGCAAAAGAAAACCCCACCAGAAGCGCGCCGATGAGTCCCGGTCCCCGGGTGGCGGCCACGCCCCGGATATCGCTGACAGCGATACCGGCCTCATCAATGGCCTGTTCCACCACCGGGATGATGGCCTCAATGTGCATGCGTGACGCCAGCTCAGGCACCACCCCGCCATATTGTTTGTGGACCGCCACCTGGGAGGCGACCACGGAGGATAAAATTTGTTGCGGCCCCTTTACAACTGCGGCTGCTGTTTCATCACAGGAGGATTCAATGCCCAGAACAAGCATGCGAGGTTAGATCAGACCCACTGGACCTGTTTTTCATTAAGTTCTCTATCGGTGATTTCACCGATGGCATAGGCGGTTTCATCCATGGCCCCCAGGCGGTCAATCACTTCCTGGGCGGATTTTTCCGGTACCACCACGATCATGCCGATGCCGTTGTTGAAGGTTCTGTGCATCTCTGCATCGGTCACATTTCCCAGATTCTGAAGCAGATTGAATATGATCGGTCTCTGCCAGGCATCTTTTCGGACAAGCACCTTGCAGGCGTCGGGGATGACCCGGATAATGTTTTCATCAATACCGCCGCCGGTGATGTGGGCCAGTCCGTGGATGGGCAGATCCCGCAGCAGGGCCATGATGGTGGATACATAGATGGTGGTGGGCCGTATCAGTTCCTGGCCAAGCGTGGTGCCCAGCTCGGGTATCCGGGTGTTCACATCATACTTGCAGTGATCAAAGAATATCTTTCTGACCAGAGAGAACCCGTTGGAATGGATGCCGCTGGAGGCCAGCCCGATGAGCTGATGCCCCGGGCGGACATAGGAGCCGTCAATAATCTTGCTGTTATCCACAATGCCCACGGCAAAACCGGACAGGTCATATTCCCCAGCCTGGTAAATACCGGGCATTTCCGCAGTTTCACCGCCGATGAGGGCACAGCCGGCCTGGGTGCATCCGTTGGCAATCCCCTGAATGATCTGTTCGGCCACCACGTTGTCCAGGCGGCCCATGGCCAGATAGTCCAGAAAGAAGAGCGGTTTGGCGCCCTGAACGATGATGTCGTTGACACACATGGCCACAAGGTCGATGCCGATGGTATCATGCTGATTCATCTGAAATGCGATCTTGAGTTTGGTTCCCACACCGTCTGTGGAACTGACCAGAACCGGATTGGAAATATTGGAAAGATTGAGGGAGAAAAGGCCGCCGAATCCGCCGATCTCTCCCATGACACCGGATCGGGGGGTGGATCTGGCAATATGCTTGATCCGGTCCACCAGTTGATTGGCTTTGTCGATATCAACGCCGGCATCCGCATAAGTCAGAGAATCGTTCATGAAAATCACCTTGTCTGGGCGGTTGATTATAATCACTGAAACCCTTTGATGATAAACAGTCAGGCTTTAAAAGTCAAAAGCTTTTTGACACGGCCGCCGTTATATTGTATCTATTTTATTTTTACATGCGGCTTAACACAAATTTTGGAGAAGAGAACGCCATGAAGACAATCCACATTGGCCTTTTGGGATTTGGTGTGGTGGGAACAGGGGTGGCTGCACTGCTGACCCGGAAAAAACACCTGCTGGAATCCAGGACCGGTGCCCGGTTGAACCTGAAAACCATTGCAGATATTGATACAACAACCGACCGGAATATCGATCTGGGAGACACCTCCCTGGTGTCCGATGCCGCGGCAGTGCTGACGGATCCGGATATCGATATCGTGGTGGAGCTCATCGGCGGGGAAACCGTGGCCAGACAGTTCATCCTTACAGCCCTGGAAAACAGAAAACATGTGATTACCGCCAACAAAGCCCTGCTGGCGGGGTACGGTAATGAACTGGTGGCGCTTGCCAGGGAAAACCAGGTGGATCTGGCTTTTGAAGCCAGCTGCGGCGGGTGCATGCCCATCATCAAGACCCTCAGAGAGTCCCTGGTGGGCAATGA
>DATHSR010000338.1:0-4913 GCA_035464035.1 Desulfotignum sp.
TCTCAGGGCATCTGCAACGACGGGCGCAACATTGCTGACCGGGAGCCTTCCCGGATCAGGCTCTCGGACATGGACCAGGTCAGAAACCGCTGAACCCACGACGGTTTTTCCAAGTCCGGCCGCCTGTTGTGCATAGGTTTCAAGGATGGCGGCAACCGCTGGATCTTCTTTTGACGCATGGATGTGTGGCGACCGGCTGACGGCATGGGATACCTGTCTCCGTTTCCGTGACCCCGGGGAATTTTGATTTTCATCCGGAAACGGGATGGCAGCAATCAGCCGGGGTGTCCCTTCATGGGATATTATTCTGCCGGCAGGATCAAATGCCACAGCCAGTTTTCCCAGCACCCGGGTGTGGGCCCAGGCATGGACCACCAGGACATCCGCCCCGTCCGGTGCCGTGACCACGGTGGGATAGGGCCCCCGGGAGTCGAGCCCCAGGTCCCTGAACTCCCCCAGCAGGGTGTGGGAGTGCCCCCCTACAATGATATCGGCACCGGTCACCGAAGCGCCCAGGACCAGGTCATTGTCGTATCCGATATGGGTAAGCAGAACAATGATCTGTACGCCCCGGGCCGTGAGATGATCGATGATCTGCTGCGCGGTTTCGATCACCGGCAGCATCCGGGTCTGCCGGGACGGACTGGATATGCGGGACAGGTGCTCGGTGACCAGTCCGATAACCGCCACCGGCTCCCCGTCCACCTGCCGGATGACATACGGAGGGATCCGGCCGGCCAGGTCCGGGTCGTCCGACACATCCAGGTTTGCCGAAAGAATGGGAAATCCGGCGTGGTCCAGCAGGATCCGCATCCCCGGGGTGCCGCTGTCAAACTCATGGTTTCCGGCAGCCATGGCGTCCAGCCCCATGGCAGTGTATACCTGTACATCCGCTCTGCCCTGAAACAGCGCATAGTACAAAGATCCCTGGACCATGTCTCCGGCGTGGAGAAACAGGACCTGGGGGTACTGTTCCCGGGCCTGCCGGATCAGGGCGGCCATCTGTGACACAGAACCGGTGTCGATCGAGACCGGTTCATCCATGCCCGGCAGGCGCAGTGGGACCGGTCTGGGAAAAAACCGGGAGTGGGTATCATTGACATGGAGCAGGACAAAGGATACTGGATGACGCCCGGGGCTGTCCATCCCGGCCCAGGCAACGGCCTGCAGCACAAAAAACAGAACCGGAAAAAGCCGGAACACATATGTCATACGGCTGTTTTCTTTCACGGATTTTTCCGCCGGCCGGCCCGGAGGCGGTTCACTCACACCGTCTACTGAACCACCCAGATGGTGCAGTCTCTGCCGGAATGAATGATTTTATTGGACACGCTGCCGAACATGAACTCCTCTGCTTTGGAAACCCCCCTGCGGCCGATGACCACGGTACCGAACCCCCCATCCTTTGCCGCATGAAGAATGTCCAGTGCAATGCTGGTTCCCCGGCTGCAGTACCCCTTTTCCCCGGGCATGGGGGAATGACAGCTTTCAATATAGTCTGTGTGTATCAATTTCTCCGAAACCCCCTGTTCTGCCAGCAACTGCTTTCCATCTGCCAGAAAGGCGAGCATCGCATCCCGGTTTTCGGCACACGCTTTTTTCCAGGCGGCATCATCGGCAAAAAAATCACGATCCGGCAGATGCTCTATGGACAACAGCGTTATTTCAAACCGGCGGCAGTCTTTGATGATATCTGCCACATAATTGATGGACCGTCTGGCATTTTCAGACCCGTCCACCGCCACGAGAATTTTTTTTGCATCCATTGTTTACCTCCGGAAAAGAACCGCCCCGCCGCAGATCCGTCGTCACCCCATCTGTTCCAGGCAGGGCCGCAGATCCCCTAAAAACTCATCCATGGTTTCGTAATAGACCCGGGTGCTGGATGAAAAATGCATGAGCACCTGGTTCAACTCATCGGGAATATAGGGAAAAATTTTTTTCAGGTTGGCCAGCCTGTTTTTGAATACCAGCAGGAAATCACCCGGCACGATGGATGGGGCATCCCGGCCATTGTCACCGGGACGGACGATATCTTCCTGGGAATAGAACCCTTTTCCCACAATATACAGCAGCAGCCCGCCGATTCCGAAAATATCCAGGCCAAAGGGATTTTCATGAAAATTGAATGTATAGTCAAAGTCTATCCACACATAATCATCCCTGTCGTATGCCACCCACAGATGATCCCGTCTGATATCGCCGTGCTTTTCTCCGTGGGCATGCAGATATGCGATCCCCTGACATGAAACAATAAATTTCTTCAAAATACCGGGCAGATATTCAAAAAAATAGGTCTTATGATCCACTTCCAGTTCGTGTATCCAGTTATCCAGTCTTCTGCCTTTTACCACATCCAGGATGCGGACATTGTTGCCTGCGTCATCTGCTGCAGAAACCCCCTGCATGAACCGGAAATCTCCCCGAACCAGGTCAAGTATCCGTGCCTCCTTGCGGGGGCTGCGGTAACAGGGAACGGCTATTTCTCCCATCTGAAGGGAAAATTCTTCATGAAAAACCAGTTTGAGGATCCGGCGCTCTCCCGATTCAAGATGCCGGCAGCGCTTGACCCAGTATTTTGGATCCTCGATCCCGTAGCTTCTTTCCATTTCATCCCTGAGCACCAGATAGTGCTGACCGTCCAGGACAATCACATCCCCGCCGGTGATACGCATGAAATCACTGGTGTCCGTATAAACCTTGCCATGCCTGCCCACATATGCATCCGGATAAAACCGATCCAGAATCTGCCTGACGCTTTCAGACACTGCCCACCTCCGAAAAATCCGCCTGCTGTCATGTTTTTCCCAATTTATCCAGGCGCTTGAATTCAGATAAATTTCTACCATGAATGGTCCGGGAATTCAAAGAATAAATGACCCCTTGCCCGGGAAACAGAAATCTGAGAAGATTGCCCTTTGAACGGGAACCTCGGAAACGGCACTTTGGATGAATGTCCCATGAAATTTTACACGACCCATATTCTGCCGCGGCTGACCCACTGGGTGTGCGCCGGCAGAGACTTCGATTTTCAGCGCAGACAGGTGGTGCCGCTGGCAAGGGGAAATATTCTGGAGGTCGGCATGGGATCCGGCCTGAACCTGCCGTTTTATGACCCGTCAAAGGTGGATCTTCTCCATGGCCTGGAACCATCGGCTGCCCTGCGGAAAATGGCTGAAAAAAGAGCGGCCGGACTGCCCTTTCCCGTCCGGTTCATCGGCCTGCCCGGAGAAGAGATTCCCCTGGATACCGGGTCCATGGATACCGTGCTGGTCACCTATACCCTGTGCACCATCCCGGATGTTCAACAGGCCCTGGCCCAGATGCGCCGGGTTTTGAAGCCCGGGGGACAGCTGATTTTCTGTGAGCACGGACTGGCTCCTGACCCCGGGATCCGCAAATGGCAGAACCGCATCAATCCAATCTGGCAGCGCTTCAGCGGTGGGTGCTGCCTGAACCGGCCCATTGCCGACCTGATCCGTGGCAACGGATTCAAAATCCTGAAGATGACCGCCCGGTATCACAGCCCCCTTAAAATAACCGGTTTCACCTACCGGGGCAGGGCTGTATCTGTTTGACCGCCTGCTGCTGAGGACCCTGCCGGATCGGGCAAGACATTGATCTTATCATGATCCTTTTCATAACCGGGTCATCCGGACGGCGGCGGATCGATATCTTTAAATATCAAGGAGAAACCATGGCACGGTTTTTAAAAAACAGGGAACAGGTGAAAGGGCAGAGTCCGGGCGCCCTCATCTTTGTCGGGACCCGGAAAATGGATACGGTTGACCTCTGCCTCATTGACTATGATGACCACCATCTTGAGGAAAAACGACTGCCGGATATCCGGGATGCCGTCCCTTACAAAACCACCGGATCAAAAACCTGGATCAACGTCAACGGCCTGCATGATGCGGAAACCATCGGCGATATCGGCCAGGTGTTCGATCTGCATCCGCTGGTGATCGAGGATATCCTCAACACCGGCCAGCGGCCCAAAATGGATGACTATGACACCTATCTGTTCATTGTCCTGAAAATGATCCGGTTTGACAAAGAAACCCGGATGGTGGTGAATGAGCAGCTGAACATGGTGATGGCGGACCGGTTCGTTCTCACGTTTCAGGAGCGGCAGGGCGATGTGTTCGAGCCGGTCCGGGAAAGACTCCGGCGCCGGAAATCCCGGATACGCGGCGGCGGCACCGATTATCTGGCCTGTGCGCTCATGGACACGGTGGTGGAAAATTACATTTCCGTCATCGAACACATCGGAGACCAGATTGAAGACCTTGAAGAAGAGATCCTTTCAGGCCATGGCACCGGGGTCATGGAAAAAATCCACCATTTCAAACGGGAAACCAGCTTTCTGAAAAAATCGATCCGGCCGGCCAGAGAAGCCATTTTTCAGCTGTTACGGCACGAAAGCAACCTGATCCATGAAAAAACCCTGCCGTTTCTCAAGGACCTGGAAGATCTCATCATCCATGCCGCCGAAGCCATCGATACCTACCGGGATCTGTTGACGGACCAGCTCAACATCCACAACTCCGTGACCGCCAACCGGATGAACGACATCATGAAGGTTTTGACCATTTTTGCCGCCATTTTCATCCCTCTCACCTTCATTGCCGGCGTGTACGGCACCAATTTCAAATACCTGCCCGAGCTTGAATACAGATACAGTTATTTTATTTTCTGGGGGGTACTGATCGTCATTGCCGGGATATTGCTCGGGTATTTCAAAAAAAAGCGGTGGTTTTAAAACCGCCTGCCCTTACAGCCGGATGATCTCCGGCATTTGGCCGCAGTGTTCCAGAAACTGCACCAGGTCTTGGGACCGGATGGTGGTGGTGGCGGTGTTTTCCAGGGGGTGAAAATTGAGCAGCTCATGGGCCATCAGGTCTTGGTCCAGA
>DATHSR010000339.1:0-5012 GCA_035464035.1 Desulfotignum sp.
GAAGGCGGCAAAAAACGCCACCATGGCCAGTTTGGTGGACTTGGGAGAACCCAGCTCAAACGCAGTCCTGCCCGCTTCCATGGCAAATCCGGTGATCTTTTGTGCATCCAGGTACGGGACCACCCGGGCATCTGGAAACGCATGGGCCCTGGCGTTGGTAAAAATGATCCCCCCGGGTCTCACCCAGGGCAGGTACCGGTAGGTCTCGGCCTCATCCATGGAGATAAGGAAATCCCCTGCCCCGGCCCGGATCAGGCTGGCGCCGGCATTCCCGATCTTGAGATGAGACACCACCGATCCCCCCCGCTGGGCCATGCCGTGGGTTTCCGCTCCCAGGATATTGAATCCTTTGTTCAGGGCGGTCTGGGCAAGGATCTTTGTCATGAACAAAATGCCCTGACCTCCGAGCCCGCTCAATACAAACTGATAGGTTTTCATCTGGTCTCCTTTATGACACACACTGCACCGCATCCCTGGGACAGATTTGCAGGCACACGCCGCAGCCGGAACACAGCACCGGATTGATTTCGGTTTTTTCCTTTTCAGGATTTCTCACCATGGCCGGACACTCAAACCGCAGGTGGCACAGCCCGCAGTCATCACACGCGTCAGTGACCGTCACCTCAAAAGTTTCGGTCAGGGCCTGGTCCCGGAGCCCGATCACACAGGGGTGCCGGGAAATAATCACGGCAATGCCCCCTTCCGGGGACAGGGCCCAGGCATGGGCTTTTCTGATCTCGGCAATGGTGTGCTTCACATCATAGGGGTCCACCACTTTGATGTATTCCACCCCACACCCTTTGACAATCGTCTCCAGGGCAATGGCATTGCCTTTGCGGCCGTCCACCCGCACCCCCTGGGTGATGGCCGGCTGCATCCCGGTCATGGCGGTGATGCCGTTGTCCAGGAGGACCAGGACAAACCGGGCGTCATTGTAGACCGCGTTGATCAAACCGGTGGTGCCGGAATGGAAAAAGGTGGAATCCCCCATGGTGGCGATGACGGGCTTGGCCACCTTGTCCTGCAGAAACGCATGCCAGAAGCCGGATGCCAGGGTGATGCCCGCCCCCATGTCCAGGACCGTGTCCACGCCGCCGAGATTGGATCCCAGGGTATAGCATCCGATATCCGATGGGTAGATGGCCTTGGGAACCGCCTTGCGGATGGCGTAAAACGAAGCCCGGTGGGGGCATCCCGGACACAGGGTGGGACGGCGCACCGGCAGGTCCAGGGACGCGGTCAGTTCAAACGCGTCTTTGACAGTATCGTCTTCGGTCAACGGGGCAAGACCGCTGTCTGACAGGGCCCGGTTGATCACAGCCAGGATTTTTTCCGGCACCAGTTCCCCTTCCATGGGCACATGGCCGGACAGCCGGCCCAGGGTTTTGCGGCGATCCCCCAGCAGGTATTCGATCACCGTGTCGGTCTCTTCGATCACCAGGACCCGGTCACAGGCATCCATGAACGGATCAGCCAGGGATGCGGGAAACGGATACGGGGCACCGAGTTTCAGGACGGGGATATCGGTGCGGCCGAACTCCGCCAGCAGATCCGCCACCACGGCCGACGGCACACCGCCGGCCACAATGCCCAGGGTATGGGTCTGTCCCGGCTGGATATCGTGCTGATTATAGGGCGCCAACGCCGCAAATTTCTCCGCGATTTTGATGTGTTTTTCATTGAGGGCCTTGTGCTGGAGAAACCGGAACTTGGGGGTGGAGGCCCACCGGGTGGGCTCCCGTTTAAAAACCGCTGGCGTGTCATTGCTTTTCAGGTCCCCGTAGGAGATGTTCTGCCGGGCATGGCAGATACGAATGGCCGGCCGCACCAGCACCGGCACCTGAAACATTTCAGAAATTTCAAAAGCGGTCTGGATCATGGCCCGGGCTTCCTGGGGACTGGACGGATCCAGCACCGGCACCTTGGCGATGCGGGCCATGAACCGCGAATCCTGCTCGGTCTGGGAGGAATGGGGCCCGGGATCATCACAGGAGATCACCACCAGCCCCCCGATATTGCCGATATAGGCGGCGGAGAAAAAAGAGTCTGCCGCCACATTCAACCCCACCATTTTCATACAGCAGGCGGCCCGCTTGCCGGAGATGGCTGCGGCAAATGCATTGTCAAACGCCACTTTTTCGTTCACCGACCATTCGATGACGGTGTTGAGGCCTGCAGTTTTTGCAAACCGCACGGTTTCCGGCAGAATTTCCGAACTCGGGGTGCCGGGATAGGAGGTCAGCACCTGGCAGCCCGCTTCCAGAAGCCCCAGGGCCATGGCCCCGTTTCCCAGTAAAAACGCTTGTTTCATAAGAATCCTCTTTTGTCTTACCGTCCCACAATGGTGCGGCCGATGATCATTTTTTCAATCTCCTTGGCCCCTTCATAGATCTCCAGCACCTTGGCGGCCCGGTAAAAACGCTCGATGTCATAGTCGTCAAAATATCCGTATCCGCCATGGAGCTGCAACGCCTCATCCACCACCTCCACGGCGATGCGGGAGGCATACAGCTTGGCCATGGCCGTCACATGGGTGTCCGGCGTCCCATTGTCCAGAAGCCAGGCGGCCTTGTACATGATATTTCTGGCCAGCTCGATCTTCACCGCCATGTCCGCGATCTTGAACTGAACCCCCTGGAAACTGCCGATGGGTTTACCGAACTGTTTTCTTTCCCGCACATGCTTGACCGCCATGTCCAGGGCCCCCTGGGCCAGCCCCACCCCATGGGCAGACACATAGGCCCGGCTCCGGTCGAAAAAAGCCATGAGCTGGTGAAAGCCGTTGCCCGGGGTGCCGATAAGATTGTCTTCGGGCACCCGGACATTGTTCAGGTACACGGCTGCCGTGTCCGAGCACCGCAGCCCCATTTTGCCGTGCATGGGCTCGGCCTTGTATCCCTTGCGATCGGTTTCCACGGCAATGATGCTGTGGCGTTTGGAACGGGACGGGTTGTCCGGATCGGTCAGGCAGAAGATCAGCAGAAACGTGCCTTTGGTCCCGTTGCCGATCATCACCTTGGTCCCATTGAGGACCCATTCATTGCCCTGTTTTACCGCAGTGGTGGCGGCGGAGAGGGTGTCAGATCCGGCATCGGGCTCGGTAATGGCAAACCCCATGACCCCGTCCTCGTCAAAAATGGGCTTCAGGAACCGTTCTCCCTGTTCATCCGTGCCGAAAAGAATGAACTCTTCGGCCCCGAAAGTCAGGGAGCACAGCTGCTGGCTGATGCCGGGGTCCACTTTCCACAGTTCCTCGAACACAATGGCCTGTTCCAGATACCCCAGCCCCGGACCCCCGAATTTTTCAGGCACAAAAAGTCCGATGAGGCCCAGATCCCTGGCTTTTCTGACGATCTCTTCGGGGTAGGTTTCGGTGAGGTCCAGTTCCCGGCCCATGGGTGCCAGCTCCCCTCTGGCAAACTCCCGGGCCGCCTTTTGAATCGATTTCTGCTCCTTTGACAATAAAAAATCCACGGGTGCGCCTCCTTGGGTTATAAGGGAATATTTCCATGCCGCCGGAAGGGTGCCGGCCGCTGTTTGTTCTTGAGCATGGCCAATCCCCTGATGATCTGCGTCCTTGTGTCAGAAGGATCAATGATCTGGTCTACCAGCATATTGGAGGCCGCATGAAAGGGATTGGAGTATTTGTAATCATATTCCCGGATTTTTTCCTGCTTGAAGGCATACGGATCATCGGCGGCCATGATCTCTTTTCGGTAGATGATGTTGATGGCGGCGCTGGTGTCCAGAACCACCAGCTGTGCCACGGGCCAGGCCAGCATCAGGTCCACCCCCATGCCCACGCAGCACATGGCCATGACCGCTCCGCCATATTCCTTTCGCAACGCCAAAGTGATCTTGGGCACCGTGGCTTCGGCATAGGCATACAGCATTTTGGCCCCGTGCCGGATAATGCCGGCATGTTCCTGCTTCACCCCGGGAAAATAGCCGGGCACATCCACCAGGTTGACCAGGGGGATGTTGAAGCAGTCGCAGAAACGGATAAACCGGGCCGCCTTGTCCGAAGAGTGATAATCCAGACATCCGGCCATCACCGAAGGCTGGTTGGCCACAATGCCCACCGTGCTGCCGTTCATGCGGGCAAACCCGATGATGATGTTGGGGGCGAACGCCGGCAGCACTTCTAAAAAGGCATGATGGTCGACAATCTGTTCGATCACCAGGTGCATGTCATAGGCTTTTTTAAAATCAGCCGGCACAATCGTGGTCAGGGAATGTGTTTTGCGGTTCACATCATCGTCACAGGGAAAATCCGGCGGGGGTTCTTCATGATTGGCCGGCAGAAAACTGAGCAGGTGACGGATCAAAACCAGGCTCTCTGCTTCGGTCTGGGTCACAAAATGGGCCTGACCCGTTGTTTTGCTGTGAACCGCCGCCCCCCCCAGTTCCTCCAGAGTCACCTTTTCCCCGGTGACGTCATGAATCACTTTGGGACCGGTGATCACCATCTGGCTTTGTTTTTCAATCATGACAATGAAATCGGTCAATGCCGGGGAGTAAACGGAGACGCCGGCGCAGGGCCCCATGATGCAGGAGACCTGGGGGATCACCCCGGATGCGGCGGTGTTCCTGAAAAACATGCCGGCCACGCCTTTGGAGGCGAAAAACCCTTCATGAAGCCGGCCGCCGCCGGAGTCGAACAGCCCCACCACCGGACACCTGACCTTGAGGGCTTCATCCATGATCCGGCAGATTTTCTGGCCGTGGATGGTGCCCACCGATCCTCCGAGCACGGTGGCGTCCTGGGCATAGGCAAACACCAGGCGGCCGTCGATCATTCCGTGCCCGATGACCACCCCGTCGCCCGGCACCTTTCGCTGATCCATTCCGAAATCCATGCACTGACTTTCCGCCAGATCATTTAGTTCCACAAAGGTGCCAGGGTCGAACAACAGGGCCAGGCGTTCCCTGGCCGTGCGTTTTCCTGAGGCCCGGTGCCTGCCCACCGATTTTTCGCCACCCCCTGCCACGGCCTTTTGCTGAAGGCTTCT
>DATHSR010000340.1:0-3065 GCA_035464035.1 Desulfotignum sp.
GGTGCGAGGCCTGTGCCGGTGACGGCATCATTAAAATTGAAATGCATTTTCTGCCGGATGTCCATGTGGCCTGCGATGTGTGCAACGGCCGCCAGTTCAACAAAGAAACCTTAGATATCCGGTACAGGGGTCTCAATATCGCCCAGGTTCTGGACATGACCATCCACCAGGCGGTGCGCTTTTTTGACAGCATCCCTGCGGTCCAGACAAAACTGGCCACCCTGGTGGAGGTGGGGCTGGGATATATCACCTTAGGCCAGTCCGCAGTCACCCTTTCCGGCGGGGAAGCCCAGCGGATCAAACTGGCCAGGGAGCTGTCCAAAAAAGGCACCGGAAAAACCATTTACATTCTGGATGAACCCACCACCGGCCTTCACGCCGATGATATCAACCGCCTGCTCTCGGTTCTGGACCGGCTGACATCCGCCGGCAACACCGTGGTGGTGATCGAACACAACATGGATGTGATCAAATATGCCGACCATATCATCGACCTGGGCCCTGAAGGCGGCGATAACGGCGGCCGGATCATTGCCCAGGGAACACCGGAGGCCGTGGCCCGGCACCCGTCCTCCCATACCGGGTTTTACCTGTCCAAAATCCTTTCTGCCTGATCCGTCGCCTGCGCAGCGGAAGAATCCGGGTCCAGGGTGCACACGTCCGTGTCACAGGGGCAGGCCCCGTCCACCTCACAGGCATAGGCGATCCGGGATGCCTGTTCAAACAGGGCCCGTGAAATCACCGGAAACGCTGCCGGACCGGTCAGGCCCGACAGGGACTGCTTGTCCGGAATGGCATCCAGGCCCTGGGCCCGGACCTTTCCGGACAGGCCGTCGAGAATCTCAGCATCCTCCCCGTTGGTGGTCACCACAACCGGAATCTGATAGGAATGGACAATCCGTGACAACGCCAGGTTGGGAAGCCGCCGGGTCACCAGAGACCCCGGGGCATACCGGATCATCATCCCGGTTCTGTCCCCTGACCGGACCAGAAAATCCATCCGCAGGGAGGCCTGTTTTTCAGGGATCTGGATGATGACCTTTCGGCGGGTCTCTATGTCGCTTCTGTCATACCCGCATGTCTGAACCAGAAGCCGGGCGATCTTCTGGCGGAAGCGTTCATCATGGGTATCCGGCCGGATCTCTCCGGTGAGAAAATCGGTCAACTCTCCCATGACCAGATGGTGGGGATTCTTTTCCATGGCATCTCCTCCGGCCAAGCCGGGCTGTGGGTCACTGATCCAAAAACAGGTCGACAAACCGGGGGGCCTGGCCGGGTTCAAGGGCCACCAGCCCCCGGTTGGAAAGGCGCAGTTCCCCCAGAACCACCAGTCCCAAAAGGCTCAGGGTCATTTCAAACGCGTTGTGGGGACATCCGATCCGGGCCAGGGCATCCTCCACCTGCTCAACCCCTGCAGCCGCGGCTTCCATGGTCCCGGGACGCATGATCCCGCCCAGGGGCAGCGGCAGGTGGGCCAGGACCCGGCCTGCCTGCACCACGGCCATGCCGCCCCCTGAGGCGATCAGGGTGTTGGCGGCCAAGGCCATGGCTGCATCATCCATTCCCACCACCAGCAGGTTGTGACAGTCATGGGAGACGGTGGAGGCAAACGCTGATCCGGACACAAACCCGGTTCCGGACACAAACCCCAGTCCCCGGGTTTTTTCTGCCACATTACCGGGTAAATGGCGGAAGAACATGCCGGCCTTGGCAATGTCCGTGAGGGGATCTGCACAGAGCCTGCCGTCCCGGGGCACAAGCGCGGCGGTTTGCGCAACCGTGTGCACCCGGTCCGGCACCAGCTTGATCACCCGGACCCGGGCCGGGGCGCTGGCGGGTGCCGGAACCTGAAAATCGGCCGGGACCAGCGGGTCCAGATGCACGGTGGCAAGGGCCCAGTCCGGGTAGTCAAATTCAGGCACGGATACAGTCAGGCGGCTGTTTTGCGCCACCTGAACCCCGTCACAGAAAACCCGGGAAATGGTAAAGGCGGCCAGATCGTCTACCACCAGGATATCTGCAGCCCGTCCCGGGGTCAAAGAACCGATCCAGTGGGCCGCCCCCAGCAGCTGGGCCGCGTTGATGGTGGCCATCTGCAGGGCTACGATGGGGGACACCCCCAGTTGAACCGCTTTTCGCAGCACCCGGACCAGATGTCCTTCGGCCACAATGGTGGCCGCGGTCACATCATCGGTGACCAGGGTGTAAAACCGGGTATCGCTGCCCGGATACTGGGTCACCGCTTCGATCAGATCAGGCAGGTCCAGCCAGGCGGTGCCATAGCGCTGCTGCACATACATGCCCAGACCGGCCCGGGCCCTGGCCCCTCGGGAGGTGGTGGTTTCATGGTCAGCAATCATGCCCGATGCGATATAGGCATTGAGCCCGGCATTCAAATCCTCTCCTGCATAGTGGCCGGTCAAGACCTTGCCGGCTTTCATTCCTTCGGCAATGATCCGGTGAACGGTGGGGTCTCCGAAAACCACGCCGGGAAAATTCATCTGCTCGCCCTGGAGAAACACCCGGCCGCTTTCATAGGCCTGCTGCACATCCAGCGGGGTGATGACCGCCCCGGCATCCTCCATGCCCGGCAGCGAAGGCACGCACACCGGCATGGCAACAAGCACTTTAAGGGGAAGTCCCTCTGCACTCCGGTAAAACAGATCCACCGCCTTCATGCCCAGCACATTGGTCAATTCATGAATATCCGGGCAGATGGTGGTGGTCCCGCAAGGCAGCACACCGGCGGCAAACGCGGGCAGGTCCACCATGGCACTTTCCACGTGCATGTGGGAATCGATCAGACCCGGACACAGATATTTGCCGGACGCATCCACCACCCGGGTTGTGTCATCGGCCTGAACATGGGCCGCATCCCCCACCAGCGCGATATATCCCTTGTAAACGGCAATGTCTGTTTTGTTCCGTATCCGTGCGGTGCACACATCCACCAGCCGGCCGTTGGTGATGATCAGGTCCGCCGGTTTATTTCCCATGGCAACGGCAGCCAGGTCCCGGGTGATCTGGTGACGGGGAACACGGTGATGGAGATGCTTCATGACTTT
>DATHSR010000341.1:0-9976 GCA_035464035.1 Desulfotignum sp.
TGTCGATCTGGGTGAACTCCGGCTGACGGTCCGCCCGCAGATCTTCATCCCGGAAGCATTTGACGATCTGGTAATACCGGTCAAATCCCGAAATCATCAGCAGCTGCTTGAACAGCTGGGGTGACTGGGGAAGGGCGTAGAACTGCCCCGGATTGACCCGGGAGGGAACCAGATAATCCCTGGCCCCCTCTGGGGTGGATTTGGTGAGAAACGGGGTTTCAATATCGATGAAACCGTTCTGATCCAGATAGTTGCGGGCAGCCATGGTGGCTTTGTGCCGGGCCAGGAGATTGCGTTTCAGCTGGGGCCGCCGAAGATCCAGGTACCGGTACTGGAGCCGGATGTTTTCAGAGGCTTCCACCCGGTCCTCGATGAGAAAAACCGGTGTTCTGGCCCGGGAAAAAATTCTGAGTTCCGCCACCAGGATTTCAATGGCGCCGGTAAGCATATTGGAATTGATCATGTCCGAAGGCCGGGCCGACACCTTTCCTTTGATCCCCAGCACATATTCGCTTCGGATCTCCTGGGCTTTTTCATGGACAGTTTCTGATACCAGGGGGTTGAATACCACCTGGGTGATGCCGTCTCTGTCCCGGAGATCTACAAAAATAACCCCGCCATGGTCCCTGCGGTGCTGTACCCATCCCATTAGTACCACTTCTTTTCCAATATCCGTGTCCCGAAGTTCACCGCAGAAATGGGTCCGTTTCATATTTCCTAGTAAGTCAGTCACCTGGTCTATCCTCTGAATAGTTATGTTATTGGCTGCCTAAAATACGTTTGAGTTCCGGTTCCAGCCGGTCCATGGGGATGGCAGTCTGCTCTTTGGTCGCCATGTTTCGAAGAATCAGTTCGCCGGTTTCCAGTTCCGCCTGCCCGGCGATGAGCACATGCCGGGCGTTGAGTTTGTCCGCCCGTTTCATCAGCGATTTCAGGCTTTTACCCCTGAAATCCGTGTCGGTTCTGATGCCGGCCTGGTTCAGGCTGCACGCCAGATGATAGGCACTTTCCATGGCTGCTTCTTCCAGGGATATGATGAACAGGTCCAGTCCGGGTTCCGGGGGAACCTGATCCAGCTGCTCCATGATTTCCACCAGCCGGTCAAATCCAATGGCAAATCCGATGGCAGGCGTGTCCGGCCCGCCCAGCGCCTTGACCAGTCCATCATACCGGCCCCCGCCGGCCACTGCACTCTGGGCACCCAGGCTGGTGGTCTGGATTTCCCAGGCAGTCCGGGTGTAATAATCCAGTCCCCGCACCAGAGATTTGTCAACGGAAAACGCCACCCCTTGTTTGGTAAGCATCTTTTTCACAGTGGTGAAATGGCTGTCACAGGCCTCACACAGATGGTCCACTGTAGCCGGAGCCCCGGCCAGCGACTCCTGGCAGGCTTGCACCTTGCAGTCCAGTATCCGCAAGGGATTTTTTGTCATCCGCCGCTGGCAGATGTCACATAACATGTGTTTTCGCTCGCCTAAAAAAGCCAGCAGAGACCGGGTGTAACCGGGCCGGCAATCCGGACACCCCAGGCTGTTGATCTGTGCGGTGAGGCCGGTGAGACCCAGGCGCTTGAACAGTTCATGCAGTAAAAAAATCAGCTCGCAGTCCACATAGGGGGCATCGATACCGAACACTTCAGCATCGATCTGGTAAAACTGGCGGTACCTTCCCTTCTGGGGCCTTTCCCGCCGGAACATGGGGCCGGTCATGTAGAATTTTTGTACCGGATCCCCTGCATACAGTTTGTGCTGGATATAGGACCGGCAGATGGAGGCGGTGGCTTCCGGCCGCAGGGTCAGCTTGTCGCCGTTACGGTCTTCAAAGGTGTACATCTCCTTTTCAACGATATCGGTGGCCTCACCGATGCTCCGGGCGAACAGCTGAGTTTTTTCCAGCACTGGTATGCGGATTTCACGGTATCCGAATGCCTCAAACAGGTCTGTCGCCAGTTTTTCAACTTTCTGCCACAGCCGGATTTGACCGGGCAGTATGTCTCTGAACCCTCGTATGGTCTGCATGATGGTGGTGTCTTTTAAGGTATCGGGTTTTTGGTCAAAATTTCACACAATCGATCTATATAGTTTAAAATCAGCCTGTTAGTCAATACATAATCCAGGAAAGTTAGACAGCCCCAGGCAGAGCTGTGTCGGGCGGCATCCCTGATACCCGTTCAGGGCACTGGCACAGCAAAGGTGGGCAGGAAAGGACAGTGTCCCGGGAAGGTCGATCATTTCCGTACCTTGACGGAATTGGCATGGGCGGTCAACCCTTCGATCTGAGCCAGACGGATCACATCATCTGCTTCGTTTTGAAACGCCTGTCTTGAATAGTGAATCAGGCTGGTTTTCTTGGTGAAATGTTCCAGATTCAGGGCCGATGAGAACCGGGCTGTCCCGGCGGTAGGCAGCACATGGTTGGGGCCGGCAATGTAATCACCCATGGGTTCCGGGGTATAGTGGCCCAGAAACAGTGCCCCGGCATTTCTGATGCGATCAATGTGGTCAAAGGGGCTGTCCACCATCAATTCCAGATGTTCCGGTGCCAGCTGGTTGGACAGGTCAATGGCGGTGGCGATGTCGGGCACCACCAGGATGGCGCCGAAATGATCCAGAGACTGCCGGGCGGTCTCCTGCCTGGGCAGGGCATTGAGCTGGCGCTCCAGGGCTTCGGTGGTCCGGTCGGCCAGTTGCCTGGAATCGGTCACCAGGATGGCCGAGGCCATGGCATCGTGCTCAGCCTGTGACAGCAGGTCTGCGGCCACAAACTCCGGGTCGGCGGTGCTGTCCGCAATGATGAGAATCTCGCTGGGTCCGGCGATCATGTCAATGCCCACGGTGCCGGCCACGATTTTTTTGGCCAGGGTCACATAGATATTGCCCGGTCCCACAATCACATCCACCTTGGGCACCTGGTCGGTGCCGTATGCCAGGGCGGCGATGGCCCAGGCACTGCCGGCCTTGAAAACCGATGTGATGCCCAGCTTTGCAGCCGCTGCCAGAATATGGGGGTTGACGCACCCGTTTTCCATGGGCGGGGTCATCAGGACAGTGGTTGACACGCCGGCTACTTTGGCAGGAATGCCGCCCATGAGTACGGATGACACCAGCGGGGTTTTGCCGCCCCTGGCTCCGGGAACATATATGCCGGCAGCGTCCACGGGCCGCACCAGTTGTCCCACCATGACCCCGTTTCGCGGGGTATCGATCCAGGCGTTCTGCCGTTGTTTTTCATGAAACTGTGTGAGCTGAAGGATGGCACGATCCAGGGTGTTCAAAAACGCTGAATCCACCGATGCCAGGGCCTGTTCGAATTCAGCCTCCGAAACCCGGAAGGTGTCCAGGGTGACGGCAGAAGAGTCAAACCGGTTGGTGTATGCCACCAGGGCCTGATCGCCACGTGTCCTGACATCAGTGATATAGCCCAGGACCTGGTCATAATCGGTCTGGGAAAATCCCAGGCCCCGGTCAATGATACTTTTGACGCGCGCCTGTGCGTCAGCGGAAGGGTATGTATAAAGTTTCATGATTCCTAAGGGTCGTATATAGGGTTTCTGTTAATTAAATAGGTCTGCAGTTAGTTCACTTAAACTGAAAACATAGCAGAATTGATCGGATAAATCCAGAAAATCACAAAGAAACGGCAAAAGGGCAGAACCGTGTTTCTGCCCTTTTGCAGCACATGCGTGAACGGGTTGACTATAGTCTAAAAGGCCAAGGTTTTTTTCAAATCTTCAACCGTGAAATCCCATTTGACATTATGGGGCGGTACCGGTTCGGTGAACATTTCCGGCAGTTGATCGTCAATTTCGGTAAAACCGGCCCGTTTATTGAATTCCTTTTCGTTGTTGAGGATCGATTTTCCCAGTTCCAGAAGGTCATCCGGTGTCAGGCTCAGGCCGTACCGGGCATTGACCATTTTAGCCACAGTGGGCAGTCCGTCTTCATTGTCAAGAACGGCAAAGGCCACAAAAAGGCACAGTCCGGCGGCATCCACGGCAGCGGTGGCAATCTGCAGTCCCTGAGACAATTCAATGTTGCCCTCGTTTTTGTGGGGATCCACTGTGCCGCCGACACTCAGGATATTGGCGGTCACCCCGTATCCGGCGGTATGGTCAGCACCCATGGGGGTGGTGGCGTAAGTGACGCCCACCCCTTTGCAGGTCCTGGGATCATAGGCGGGCAGGGCCTGTTTTTTCACCACCGGCACCCGGTCAACCCCCAGGGCGTCTCCGGTGAACAGGGCGCCATTGCCGATGATTTTGCCTTCCGGCGCGTATGCACCCACTTTGGATAAAAGGTCGATGGCGGCCTGGCCGTCGCCCCAGGGGATCATGCCCCCTTCCATGGCAATGCCGATGGCCACGCCGGTCTCAATGGTATCCAGGCCGAAATCATCACACAGTTTGTCCAGCATGGCGATGTGGTCCAGATCCTGGATGGTGGTGTGGGCACCAAAAGCCCAGATGGTCTCATATTCAAATCCGCAGGTCAGAAAATTGCCGTCCTTGCCGTGGTAGACATTGGAGCATTTGATGACACATCCGGGGTGGCAGGCTTCGGTGGTGATGCCGTTGCGTTTCTGGATGGCTTCCGCCATGGCTTCGCCGGAGATGGCCTGGGCAAATTCGAAACGGCCGGACCGGAAGTTTTTGGTGGGCAGTGTCCCGGCCTCGTTAATGACATTCACCAGCACGGCCGTGCCCAGGGCCGGCAGACCTTCGCCGGTGACCGGATGGTTTCTGAGCATTTCCACCCAGCGTTTGTTGGCTTCCTTGAACGCTTCAGGATCCTTGATTTCCACCCGGGGGGCACCGGAGTCATCCACCACGATGGCCTTGATTTTCTTGGATCCCATGACCGCGCCCAGCCCGCCTCTGCCATGGGCGCGCCCGGGCCGGCCGTTCATGTCCGCCTGGTTGATGGACGCGCCCTTCAGGCACTGCTCGCCGGCCTGGCCGATGCTCAGTACACCCACGTTTTTGCCGTATTTGCCCCACAGGGCCTCCATGACCGCATAGTTGCCTTTTCTGGCCAGATCGTCTGCGGGCAGGATCTGAACCCCGTCCTTGTTCACCACCACCAGGCTGTAGCCGCCATCTTCGGGCTTGTCTTCCAGAACCAGGGCGGTGATGCCCAGCCTGGCCAGTTTCTGGGACACCAGGCCCCCGGCATTGCTTTCCTTGATGCCGCCGGTCAAAGGGGATTTCGCACCGGCGGACAGCCGTCCGGAGTCCGCGGCCGGGGACCCGGTCAGCACGCCCGGTGCAAAGATGAGCTTGTTGTTTTTCCCTAAGGGATGGCAGGTGGCCGGCACCTCGTCCAGGATCATTTTGGATGTCAGGGCCCGGCCCCCTAAACCGGCATACTTTTCAGGTGTTTCTTCAAAGGTGAATTTTTTTTCTCTGGTGTTGATTCTCAATAGTTTTCCCATTTCTCCTCCTTGGCAAGATGCTTTTTTAGGCTTTCATGACAGCGCTTTGTATTCAGGACTGCGCCGTCGATTTTTCTGTGATTCTGTTTGTGATGGCGCTGTAATCCCGGTGTGACCCAGGCACCGGGCCGCATGAAATCTGCTTTCTATTTATGCCATGGCAGAAATTTCAAGTCCAGTATAAAATGAAAGAATACCTGGATTCCATTGTAACAGAAATTGTTAGAGACGGCCGGACTCCGACAGATCGTTCAGGCCGTCGGCATCCAGAATCTCGATGGTCCGGGTTTGAACCCGGATCAGACCGGCATCTCCCATTTTTTTGAGCATCCTGGAAACGGTTTCCGGAGTGGTGCCGATGAGGTTGGAAAGCTGGGCCTTTGAGATGGGAAGACGAACTTTTGTTTTGTTTTTCTGTTCCTTTGAGAGCGTCAAAAAATAGGCAGCCAGACGGGCCGGCACCTCCTTGAGGCTCAAGGCCTCGATCTGTACGGTAAACGCCCGCAGCCGTCTGGACAGGTCCGCCAGCATGTTCATGCCCAGGGCCGGAGTGGTGGTGATCAGCGCCACAAACCTGTCTCTGGGCAGGAAAATAATGCCGGACGGTTCCAGGGTCATGGCTGAGGCAGGAAAACTTTTGCCCTGAAACACCGGCACCTCCCCGAAGGTATGGCCGGGCCCGTAAATATGAAGGATCTGTTCCTTGCCGTCCACAGACAGTTTGAACACCTTGATTTTTCCGGTTTCCACAATATAGATGCCGTTGCCGTTGTCTCCTTCCTGGAAGATCATTTCACCCCGGTTGAAGTCCAGGCGGATGGCAATGCGGGCAAGGGTATCCAGCTGATCGTCAGACAGTCCGGAAAAAAGGGAAATGGTTTTTAAAATGTCGATACCGTATACTGCTCCTGAAACGGTTGGTGCGTGATCTGAATCTGTTTTGGGGCTGGTTTTAAATAATTTTTTAAAAAAAGGGGTCCCCTTGATTCAGATCAATGTTTTGTATCTGTATGTATAGTAAGTTTATTTCAGGATGTAAACAATATTGAAAAACACAGTCGATAAATACAGATAAGGAGGGTGAATCATGAAATGCCCGGGACAGGATACACAGTATTGGGACCAGGACGCGATTTTTGAAACCCGATGTCCGGAGTGCGGCCATAAGATGGAGTTTTTCAAGGATGATGCCACCCGGCGGTGCGGTCATTGCAAAAAAAAGATCGTCAACCCGAAAATGGATTTCGGGTGTGCCGCCTATTGCAAGTTTGCCGAACAATGCCTGGGCACATTGCCGGAAGAGTTTGTGGCCCAGCAGGAGGATCTGCTCAAGGACCGGGTGGCGGTGAAGATGAAACAGTATTTTGGCACGGATTTCAAACGCATCGGACATGCCGGCCGGGTGGCCCGGTATGCTGAAAAAATTGGAAAAAAAGAAAAAGCCAATATGGCGGTGATTCTCTGTGCGGCATATCTTCATGATATCGGGATAAAAAACGCCCAAGAAAAATACGGCAGTGCCGAACCGGAATATCAGCACAGGGAAGGACCGCCGGTGGCCAGAGGCATTCTGGAGAATCTGGGAGCCAAAGAGGAACTGATCCAGGCGGTCTGTGATATCATCGCCCGGCATCATCAGCCCGATCCAGAGGCAACCTGTGATTTCAAAGTGGTGTATGATGCAGATATGCTGGCCAACATGGCGGCGTGCCAGGGGAAAAAACAGATCGATGCGCAGGTGCTGTCAGAGAAAATAAACCGGATTTACCTGACGGCTGCCGGAAAAGAACTGGCGCACCAGACCTTGATACAGAAACACTGATTCAGAATTCACCATTTTAAAAAATAACGATGTTTGTCACATAAGGAGAAACACTATGAAAGTACTCAGAAAAATCATTGAAATTGACGAAGAAAAGTGTGACGGCTGCGGCAATTGTGTGCCTTCCTGTGCGGAAGGGGCGATTCAGATCGTGGATGGAAAAGCCAAAGTCATTGCTGATAAATATTGCGACGGCCTGGGGGCGTGCCTGGGGGAATGTCCCCTGGGGGCCCTGAAAATTGTGGAAAGAGAAGCAGAGGAGTTTGACGAAGCGGCGGTGCATGATCTTCTCAAGCAGCAGGCAAAAGAAAACAAACAGACAGCCGGTGGGCTGTCCGTGGTTTCAGGCGGCTGCCCCTCGGCAGCGGTGAAAACCTTTGCCGCCTCCCCGTGTGACTGCGCCAATCAGCCAAAGATTCAAGGGTCCGGCGGTCCGTCCGCCCTGGGCCACTGGCCGGTGCAGATCCGGCTGGTACCGGCGGGAGCGCCGTTTTTGAAAAATGCCGATCTGCTGATCGCAGCCGATTGTGTGCCCGTTGCCTATCCCGCGTTTCACAAAGACCTTCTGGCGGGAAAGGCCGTGATGATCGGCTGCCCCAAGTTCGACAATGCCCAGGAGTATGTGGACAAACTGACCCGGGTGTTCAGGGAGTCCGGCATCAAGAGCATCACCGCAGTGATCATGGAGGTGCCCTGCTGTGCCGGGCTGCCGGCCATCATTAAAAAAGCGCTGGAAAACAGCGGCATGGATATCCCCTTTTCCCAGGTCACTGTCAGTGCAAAAGGAGAGATCTTGTCATGAAATGGTCCCCTGAGGCGGAAGCTGCCGTTGAAAAGGTCCCGTTTTTCATCCGGAAAAAAGTGAAAAAAAAAGTGGCGGCCCATGTGGAAAATCAGGGCCGTTCCGTGGTGACCCTTTCAGATGTGACAGCATTGAAGCAACAGTTTCTCGCCAAAGGGGGCATGGCCAAGGAAGTCAAGGGGTATGAGATTTCCGCCTGTTTCGGCAGCGACGGCTGCCCCCATGTTGCCTGTAGCACGGCAGGCCTGGAGACGGATCTGGAGGGTCTGCTGAAACAGGCGGATCTCCTGTCTTTTCTCAAGTCATCGCTGGGAGAGAATATCAAGTTTCACCATGAATTCCGTATCGCCCTGTGTGACTGCCCCAATGCCTGTTCCCGCCCCCAGATTGCCGATATCGGGATCATGGGGGCGGTGGTGCCGAAAGTGGGGGATGCGCCATGCACCGGGTGCCGGGCCTGTGTCGATGTCTGTCCGGATCGGGCGATCCGTCTGACATCACAGCCCGGAAACAGGGAGGCACCGGTCATGGACATGAAACGCTGCCAGCGCTGTGGCAAATGCATCCAGAGCTGCCCTTCCCGGACCCTTGCGCCTTCAGAATCCGGCTTCCGTGTCCTGCTGGGGGGTCGGCTGGGCCGTCACCCCCGCCTGGCGATGGAAGTTCCGGGTCTTCATTCCCGGGAACAGGTCCTGAATCTGGTGCAAACCTGCCTGAATTATTATAAAATCCATTCCAAAAAAGGAAAGCGGTTTTCCCGTCTCTTCTCCCGGGTCGATCAGCTTTTGTAAGAATAATTTTTACAGCAGAATCAGAAATCTTCCAATTGATTCTTTACTTTCAGCCTGTTAGGGTGGTATGTCTCAAAAAATGATGTAAGATCGTTTTTTAACCCCATTTTCAAGGAGGAACGTATGAAAGCAAGACATCTATTACTGATCGGGTTTATCGCCATTGTCTCCCTGGCATTCAGCCAGTCGGCCTTTGCCAAGGAAAGAATCGTTTTCGGCGGCGGTCCTGCCGGCGGTACCTTCCAGGTAGTGGCCAATGCCATCCAGGTGTTTGATCCCATCAAGGAACTGCCGGATGTCCGGGTTCAGGCCCAGTCTTCTGCCGGTTCTGTGGAGAATTTGAGAAGAACCGATGCCGGCCGTCAGCAGATGAGCGTGGTGTATTCCGGGCATGTGTATCAGGGCCGTGAAGGGCAGCTTGCAAACGATCCGGCCAAATATGAAAATGTCCTGGCAGTGGCTTTTTTGTATGGCGCCCCGGCCCAGCTGGTGGTGAAAGCCAATTCAGGAATCAAGAGCGTCAAGGACCTGGAAGGCAAAAAAGTGGGGGTGGGCAATGCCGGCTCCGGCGCATTTGCCACCTGTGAGCTGTTTTTTACCCACATGGGCATCTGGGACAAGATTGAAAGAAATGCCATGGGGTACAATGACGCAGCCCAGGCATTCGGCAACAACCAGCTGGATGCGTTCTGGCTGTTTGTGGGCTATCCCACCGGCGCGGTGATCATGGCGGCCCAGACCAATGACATCGCCATGGTCGACCTTAACAAAGATGCTGAAGAATCGGGTTTCTACAAGGCCCATCCCTATTTTGCCAAAGTCACCATTCCTGCCAACACTTATAAAGGCGTTGACTACGAAGTGGATTCATTTCAGGATTCCACCTTGTGGGTGGCGCACAAAGATGTCTCTGCGGACACGGTCTATCAGATGCTTTCTCTCATCTATACCGATGAAGGCCTGGCCCATATGGTGGCGCAGAACAAAAACCTCGGCAGCATGTCCATCCAGTCAGGCATTTACGGAATCGTCACCCCGCTCCATCCGGGCGCTGAAAAATTCTGGAAAGAAAAAGGTCTGTTATAACACCACAGCATTGCAGAACCGCAGTGTTGTGTGACACTGACGGCA
>DATHSR010000342.1:0-8577 GCA_035464035.1 Desulfotignum sp.
ATTGTGCTGTATCTGCCCGGGCTGCTCAAATAAGGACTCAAGCAACATAAAAGAGAGGTGAATTTGCGGTTACCACAATTTACATACCAAAGTCCCTGCACCCTGGAAGAGGTGCTGGCCCTTCTGGCTGAACACCGGGAGAACGCCCGGATCCTGGCCGGAGGCACGGATCTTCTGGTACGCATGAAAAAAAGGTTGGTGCTGCCCCGGGTTCTGGTGAGCCTCAGACATCTGGACCGCCTGGCATCCATCAGGGAAACCTCCGGAACACTGTGCATCGGGGCAAAAACCCCCATCATCGACGTGATCGGATCGGACAGGCTGCAGCAGCAGGTTCCGGCCCTGGTTCACGCCTGTGAGCGTATCGGTGCGGTGTCCATCCAGCATTTTCGGGGCACCCTCGGCGGCAATATCCTCCAGGACAACCGGTGCATCCACTATAACCAGTCCCAGTTTCACCGGTCCGGCAGACAGCCCTGCCACAAGGACGGGGGCAAAATCTGCTATGCCAGGGAAGAGGCGGACCGGTGCAATTCCACCTGCCAGTCAGACGGGGCCTGTGCCCTGATGGCCCTGGATGCGCAGCTGACTCTGAGCAGCACCCGGGGAGAACGCCGGGTCGCGCTGGATGCCTTTTACACCACCGATGGCATAAAACCGTTTGACATGCAGCCCGATGAGTTGCTGACCCGCATCGATATTCCGGTGGTGCCGGGGGCGGTGTCCGCCTATCAGCGGCTTTCCTTCCGGTCTGCCATTGATTACCCCATTGTGTGTGCCGGTGTCCGCCTGGTGCCGGACCCGAACGATGCGGCCCGCATCGGATCAGCCCGCATCGTGGTA
Source organism: Desulfotignum sp. (assembly GCA_035464035.1). Classification (GTDB taxonomy): domain Bacteria; phylum Desulfobacterota; class Desulfobacteria; order Desulfobacterales; family Desulfobacteraceae; genus Desulfotignum. The sequence goes on from DATHSR010000342.1 coordinate 844, forward strand.
GGAGCCATGAGCAGGTCTCCGCTGTTTCTGGCCAAAGTGTCCCAGTCCCTGGCCGGGTCAGGGTTTGACGATAACACCGCCTTTGACCGGGCCGGCAAAGATGCCATGAACGCGGCGGCCGCGTTTGCAGCCCACAATGCCGGCGCCACCCTTGAGTACCGGCAGGCCATGGTGGAAAAGATGGTGGTCCGGGCCCTGGCACAGGCGGCAGACCAGGCATCCACCCGGAAAGCGAGGTAACCATGCATACGATTGATATGACGTTGACTGTGAACGGAAAAAAACAGATCCTTGCCGTATCCCCCAATGACACCCTGCTGGAAGTGGTACGGGATTACCTGGACCTGACCGGGTCCAAGGAAGGGTGCGGGGAAGGGGTGTGCGGATCGTGCACCGTGCTGCTGGATGGGCATCCTGTGCGGGCCTGCCTGACCCTGGCCCTGGAGGCAGACGGATCTGCCGTGACCACGGTGGAAGGCCTGGCACAAGGCGATACCCTGTCCCCGCTGCAGCAGTCCTTTATCGACCATGGGGCCGTGCAGTGCGGGTTCTGCACCCCGGGCATGCTCATGTCCGCCACAGCCCTGCTCAGCGACAATCCGTCCCCGGACCGGAAAGCGGTGCGAAAAGCCCTGTCCGGCAACATCTGCCGGTGCACCGGGTATGCCAAGATCGTGGATGCCGTGGAACATGCAGCCCGGCCGGAACCCGGGTGCCCGGACTGTGCTGCCGGAGATACAGGAGGAAACCATGACTGATTATACCCTGATAGGAACCCGGATGCCCCGGGTGGATTCCCGGGCCAAGGTCATGGGCAAGGCCCGGTACACAGCCGACCTCAAGCTGCCGGGCATGCTGGTGGGAAAAATCCTGCGCAGCCCCCATGCCCATGCAAAAATTGTGCGCATTGACACATCCAAAGCCCTGGCCCTGCCCGGAGTCATGGCTGTGGTCACGGGCGCGGACACCGAAGGGGTCAAATGGGGGGTGTTTGCCTATACCAGGGACCAGCAGTTCATCCAGACCGAAAAAGTGCGGTACATCGGCGATGAGGTGGCCGGCGTGGCAGCCGTGGATGAGGAGACCGCCCTGGCGGCCCTGGAGCTCATCCATGTGGAATACCAGGTGCTGCCCGCGGTGTTCGATCCCATGACCGCCATGACCGCGGATGCGGAGCCCATCCATGCGGAGTTCCCCAATAACATCAACATCCATGTGAACATCGATACCGGGTCTGTGGATGAAAATTTCAAGAAAGCCTATTACGTCCGGGAAGACACCTTTACTGCGCCCGAGGAATCCTATTTCCACGGTGAGCCCTATGCCGTGGCCGCCCGGTTTGATTCAGACGACTGCCTGGAGATCTGGATGCCCAACGGCGGGCCCCATATGAAATCCAAGCCCCTGTCCAATGCCTTCAAGATTCCGCTGCACATGATCAAGGTGAGAAAGATCACCATCGGCGGGGCGTTCGGGGGAAGGTCCGAGATCTGTCCGGCGGATTACATCTGTGCGCTTTTGGCCAAAAAGACCGGGCATCCGGTGAAGATCGTGTTCACCAGAGAAGAGAACACCATCGGCACCCGCCAGGGCCATGCCATGATCACCACCCACAAGACCGGGGTGGACAAGGAGGGCAGGGTCCTGGCCAGAGAAACCACCTGCTACATGGACGGCGGGGCTTACTCTTCCACCGGTCCCATTGCCACGTCCGTGCCGTTTTTGTCCATGGAGCAGGCCTACCGCATGGGATCGGTGCGGTACAACGGGTACCGGGTTTACACCAACAAGCCCATCCGGGGCATGATCCGGGTCCATGGCCGGGGGTTTGCCAGCGGCCTGGACACCCAGCTGGACATGATCGCCGAGCATTTAGGGATCGATCCGGTGGAGATGCGCCTGAGGAACTCCCGGCAGCCCGGGGAGTTCACCAGCACCGGCTCCCAGGTGTGGTCCTGCGCCATGGATGAGACCATCAGAAAGGCGGCGGCCGCAGCCGGATGGTCGGAGAAATTCGGTAAACTGCCGCCGTTCCACGGCATCGGCATCGGCACCAACTCGGTGCAGACCGGGTTTCCCATGGGGATCCGGGGCGGGTCCCAGTCCTTCATCAAGTTCAACGAGGACGGGGAGGCCACGGTGATGTCCGGGGTGGTGGACAACGGCCAGGGCAATGAAAACATGCTGGTGCAGATCGCGGCCGAAGAACTGGGGCTGCTGCCCGAAGATATCCATCTGGTGTCTGCGGACACGGAAACCACCTCATCGGATCCCGGGTCCTACTCCCAGGTGTCCACGTTTGTGGGGGGGCAGGCGGTGAAGAATGCAGCAGCCAACTGCCGCAAAAAACTGTTCGATGTGGCGGCAAAAATTCTGAAGACCGACCCGGACAAGCTGACCGCCAAAAACCGGATGATCTATGTGACCGATGAACCTGAAAAATCGGTGTCCATCAAAAAGACCGTTCGGGTGGCCCTGCTCAATTTCACTTCCGTGAATGCCGAAGGCGGCTACTGGCCCAAGGTGGACATGAAGCGCGAATGGGTGTCCAACCCTTACGGGCAGATGTGCGAGGCGTTTTCCTTCGGCACCACCATCATCGAGGTTAAGGTAGATCCGGACACCGGTCAGGTGACCGTGCTCAATGCCGTGGCCTGCCAGGATGTGGGCAAGGCATTGAATCCACTGGTGCTGGAAGGGCAGTTTGAAGGATCTGTGGCCATGGGCGGACAGGGGGGTATGCTCACCGAATACCATGACTGGCGGGAAGGCCGGTGCCTGAACCCCACCATGCTGGAGTACAAGGTGCCCCTGGCCTGTGACATGCCCGAGATCATCGATATCATCGTGGAATCCGTGGACCCGAAAGGACCTTACGGTGCCAAGGAGGCAGGCATGTCCATTGCCATGTCTGCGGCCCAGGCCTATGCCGGGGCCGTATCCAACGCCATCGGCGTCTACATGGACAGTTTTCCCTTGACCCCGGACAAGATTGTGGCGGCCGTCCGGGAAAAGAGACAGGCGGGAAAATGAACCCTCAAAAGGATGCCGCCCATGCCCCGGCCCTGAAAGACCTGGTCATTGTGATCAAGGGCGCCGGGGAAATGGCCACCGGCGTGGCCTGCCGTCTGTTCGGGGCCAATATCCGGCGTCTGGTCATGCTGGAAACCCGGACGCCCCTGGCGGTGCGGCGGTGCGTCAGTTTCTGTGAGGCGGTGTATGACGGCACCATGACGGTGGAAGGGATCACCGCCCGCAAAGCTGATACCTCTTTAGACATTCCCCGGATCTGGCAGGCCGGGGAAGTACCGGTGCTGGTGGATCCGGGGTGGGCCGTGATTCCACATCTGACCCCCCATGCGGTGATCGATGCCATTATTGCCAAAAAGAATCTGGGCACCGGCATGAAGGATGCGCCGCTGGTCATCGGCCTGGGGCCCGGGTTTTCTGCGGGCATGGATGTACACCGGGTCATCGAAACCAACCGGGGCCATCATCTGGGCCGGATCATCTCCCAGGGCATGGCCCAGGCAGATACCGGCATCCCCGGCACCATCTGCGGGGTTTCCACGGACCGGGTGCTGCGGGCGCCCTGTGCCGGGATATTTCAATCCGAATCAGCCATCGGGGACCTGGTAAAAAAAGACAGGGTCCTGGGCCATGTGGACGGTGTTGCGGTGACCGCGAAAATCGACGGCAGAATCCGGGGTCTGATCCGGGACCACACCCCGGTGCCCGCCGGCTGCAAGATCGGGGACATCGACCCCAGAGGAGATGGCGCGGTTCACGACACCATTTCAGAAAAAGCCAGGGCCGTGGGCGGTGCAGTGCTGGAGGCCATATTGAGCCGGTACAATTAGTGTTGACGGCAGTTACAAACCGATAATTTCAGGAAACCTTATGTTGACCCAAGCGTTCATTCCTTACAAAGGCTATTATTGTTCACCGTTTGCCCGGTGGCAGGGCAGCTTTGCCAACCAGCATGCCATCGAGCTGGGGGCGGCCACGGCCAGAACCTGGCTGGCATCCCGGGATCTCGGTCCGGAAAATTTTGACTACCTGATTCTGGGGGCCACGGTGGGACAGCCCCATATCTTTTACGGCGGTCCCTGGGCCGCGGCCCTTCTGGGAGCGGAAAACATATCCGGGGCCTGGCTGTCCCAGGCCTGCTCCACCTCCACCACCGCCGTGTTCCAGGCGGCCATGGGTATCGAGACCGGGTGTTATGCGTGTGTGTTCACCCTGATGACCGACCGGTGCTCCAACGGGCCCCACACCATCTGGCCCAATCCCGACGGCCCCGGCGGCCAGGTGATCAGTGAAAACTGGGTCATGGACCAGTTCAACCATGATCCCTGGGCAAAAAACGCCATGATTCAGACCGCTGAAAACGTGGCAAAAGAGGCCGGCATCACCAGAGAACAGTGTGACGAGCTGGCGTTGATGCGGTATGCCCAGTACCATGATGCCCTGGCAGATGACCGGGGGTTCCAGAAACAGTACATGGTGCCGGTGACCCTGCAAGTGTCGAAAAAGAAAACCGTGACCGTTGAGGCGGATGAAGGGATCATGCCCACCACGGCGGACGGGCTGGCCCGATTGAGGCCGGTGCTGCCGGACGGGGCCCACACCTTCGGGTCCCAGACCCACCCGGCCGACGGCAGCTGCGGCCTGATCGTGACCACAAAGGCACAGGCGGCCCGAATGAGCCGTAACCCGGACCTGGATGCCCAGGTGGTGTCCTATGGATACAGCCGGGCCAGAAAAGGGTTCATGGCCATGGCCGTGGTGCCGGCGGCCCAGATGGCCCTGGACAAGGCGGGGATAAGGATTTCGGATGTGGCGGTCATCAAGACCCACAACCCCTTTGCCGCCAATGATATCTATATGGCAGATCAGATGGGAATCCAACTGTCCGCCATGAACAACTATGGGTCATCCCTGGTCTTTGGTCATCCCCAGGCCCCCACGGCCGGGCGCCTGATCATTGAAGGCATCGAGGAACTGGCCGCCAGGGGCGGTGGATACCTGCTGTTCACCGGCTGTGCCGCCGGGGATACCGGAGCGGCCCTGGTGATTAAAATTTAAACAGATTATGGGGTCAGACTTGGCTTACCGGCCGGCATAATTGGGGTCAGGCCGGGCTGATTGGCGTATTGGGGTGAAAACCAATCAACCAATCAGCCGAGCCTGGCCCCCCGCCAGCTTTCCAAGTTGGTCCCAAACGAAAAGGAGATTGCATGCGCGCATTGATTATCGGCGGTGTCGGTGGAATGGGCCAGGGCGTTGCCCGGGACCTGGTGAAACAGGACAAGGTGACGGACGTGATTCTGGCGGACCTGTATCCGGATCCGGAACGCCTGTCGAAAAAATTGAGAGAAAGCGACAAAACCACTCTGGTGAAAATGGATGTCAACGACCATGACGCCATGGTCAAAGCGTTCAGAAAAGTGGATGTGGTGATCAACACCGCCGGTCCCTTCTACAAGACCGCGGTGCCCGTGGCAAAGGCGGCGGTGGCGGCCCAAAAGAACTACATCGACATCTGTGACGATTATGAAGGCACCCAGATCCTGTTTGAATCAGACATCGATGCCCTTGCAAAGAAAGCCGGCATCACCGTGCTCACCGGCATGGGATCGGATCCGGGCACCAACAACGTGCTGGTGAAATGGTATGCCGACCGCCTGGATGCGGTGGATGACATTTACCTGTACTGGGTGGTGAGCATTGCCGAACTGGCCGGGGCTGCCTGGGACCACTCTTTGCACATGACCCTGGGCAAAATTCCCCAGTACATCAACGGCGAGCTGGTGCTGGTGGAGGGGGGGACAGAGGTGGTGCCGGAACAGTTTCTGGAACCCCTGGGCGTCTGTCATGTCCGGTATGTGGGCCATCCCCAGCCGCTGACCCTGCCCCGGTACATCAAAGGGGTCAAAAACGTGATCATCAAGGGCGCCCTGATTCCCCTGTGGGTGGATGAACTGATCGCCGAACAGAAAGCCACCGGGCTGTTGAGCACGGATCCGGTGGATCTCAAAGGGGTGCAGGTCACCCCCTATGACCTGGCGCTCAAACTGTGGGAGACAATCCCGGAAGGCCGGGACAACGGTCCCCAGTCTTCGGGTCTGAAGGTGATCGTCAAGGGCCGCCGGGGGGACCACCGTGTCACCTATACCGCGGACATGGTGGGCCGCATGGCACCGGGTACGGGCCTGCCCGCCGCCATTGCCGCGTTGATGATGGCGGACGGCCATGTCACGGTCAAAGGTGTGGTGGCCCCGGAAGGGTGCATCGATCCGGATGTCTTTTTGAAGATTTTTCTGGGCCGGGGGGCGAAGATTCACCAGAGCGAGAAGATCGAATCCATGTTTACACCGGACAAATAAGGCATTCGCCTTTCACAAAAAGACACGATCACAGGAGCGATGTTATGAAAGAAACACCCAGACTGAATATTGCCAAAAGCCTTGAACTGTTCGACCAGGCCTGCACCCTGGTGCCGGGCGGGGTTCTGGGGGCCAGAAAGCCCACGGATTTCATCAACGGCGAATACCCCATTTTCCTGGAATCAGGCAAAGGCTGCCGCCTCACTGATGTGGACGGCAACGAGTTTGTGGATTTTCTGTGCGGATACGGCCCCATTATCTTAGGGTACCGGGAAGAGGAGGTGGACCGGGCCGTCTACGACCAGGTCAGCGGCAAAGGGTTCTGCTTCACCCTGACCCAGCAGTTTCAGAACCGGCTGGCAAAAAAAATCCATGAACTGGTACCCTCTGCCGAGATGAGCATCTTTCTGAAAACCGGGTCAGACGCCACCACCGCCAGTATCCGAATCGCAAGGGCCCACACGGACAGACTCAAGGTGATGCGGTGCGGTTATCACGGGTGGCATGACTGGTGCGTGGAGATGAAGGGCGGGATCCCCCCCAAGTTCTTTGAAGATGTGTTCGAGTTTTCGTACAACCGCCTGGACCAGCTCGAACAGCTCATGGCTGAACACGGATCCGACACCGCCGCCGTCATCATGACCCCTTTCGGCCACCCCAACCACCAGGAGATGCAGGTGCCGGAGCCGGGATTTCTGGAAGGGGTCAAAGAGATCGCCCATAAATACGGCGCAGTCCTGATCTATGACGAGATCCGGACCGGGTTCCGGGTGTCCATGGGCGGTGCCCAGAAATATTACAACGTGACTCCGGACATCAGCGTGCTGGGCAAGGCCATTGCCAACGGATACCCCATCTCCGTGGTCACGGGCAAAAAAGAGATCATGATGGCCGCAGCTCACAAGCTGTTTATCTCCTCCACGTTTTTTCCCAACAGCGATGCCTTTGTGGCCGCCCTGAAAACCATCGAGATCCTGGAGCGGGACCAGGTCCTGGCAGATATCTGGCAAAAGGGAGAAAGGTTCATGACCCAAATCCGAAAAGCCATCGACACCCATGATGTGGGGGCGAAACTCACCGGCATCCCCCCGATGTTTTACATCACCTTTGACAGGGATGATGACAATACCTACAAGGCCAAGCGTACCGATGTCTATACCCAGCTCATCCGCAAGGGGTTTTTCTTCACCCCGTTCCATCATGCCTATATATCATACCGCCACACACAGGCAGATCTGGACCTGACCCTGGCTGCCATTGATGATTCCCTGGCGTTCCTCAAGGCCAAGTATCACGCATAGCGTGAGGCGACAGTGCCGGCCTCCATTCTGAAACAGCTGCAGCT
>DATHSR010000343.1:0-10310 GCA_035464035.1 Desulfotignum sp.
GACAGGCCGGCGGACTTGTCCCCACCCGGGGCTCTGCTGTGCAAATGATTCCCGGTGCCAGCTCGCCCTTCTTCCAACCAGAAAGTCAGGCTCTGTATGAAGGCACCAGGCTCAGGATGTTATCCCGGGTCCACCGCTGCAGTCAGCGGCCAGTGCCGGGGGGTTCCTGTGGGTTGAATCCCATTCTGACGTGGTTGTTACAGGCAGTGGGGCATGCGAAGCGGTTAGAACGGCAAATTGTTTGAGGACATACCTGCCCGCAGTTTTTTGCCGTTGAGCGCAGAAGGCCCTACTGCCTGTCAACCACGGAAGAGGGTGAGACCCACAGGAGCCTCCCGGCACGGGTCTGGCCGGGGAAGGAAGAAAAAAATCAGTGCCCTGGTCTGGCAGTGCCGCTTTTTTTATGTTATTGCCGGAAGAGGTGAAGGGGATTGTCCGGCATCGGGGTTGGCCGAAACAGCAGGAAGAAAAGAAGATGATCCATTCGGGAGCACTGATGCCCCAGCGGTGCGGTGTGTCCTGGCGGGATACAGGAGAAACCATCATGACCCGAATGTTGCCGGTATCTCAGGAACCGGCCCTTGAAAATATTGAAAAACTGGACCGGATGGCCCGGCGGATCCTGGCGGAGATCGGCATCCGGATTCTGAGCCAGCCTTATCTGGACCTGTTGGCAAAAAAAAAGGTGACTATCAAAGGGGACCGGGTCCTGTTCTTTCCGGACCAGGTGGACGGTTATCTGGCCCTGGCCCCGGCCTGTTTCACCCTGCACGGCATCGATGCAGCGCATGATGTCATTCTGGGTGACGGCACATCCCACATCACCGCCGGATACGGGTGCGCTTCGGTGATGGACCCGGACGGCAATATCCGGAACGCCATTTTTCAGGACCATGTGGATCTGGTCAAGCTGGTGCACGCCAGTGATCTGTTTCACATCAACGGCGGTATCCTGGCCCAGCCCTCGGATGTGGCACCGGACGTCAGTCACCTGGCCATGATCTATGCGGCCCTGAAATATTCGGACAAATGTATTTTCGGCATACCCGGCCGCCGTCAGCATATGGAAGATATCATGGCCCTGGCTGCCATCCGCACGGGCCAGGGGGATGAATTTGCAGAAACCCCCCGGATTCTGACCATGATCAGCCCGGTGAGCCCGCTTCAGGTGGATGAAATCGGGCTGGAATCTCTGGATACGGCAGGCCGGTACCGCCAGCCTGTGATCCTCTCTCCGGGGGTGGCCGCCGGCACCACCGGCCCCATTGACCTGGCCGGCAATGTGGCCCTGGCCACGGCCGAGGCCCTGGCGCTCATCTGCATGGCCCAGGCCCTGAATCCGGGCACCCCGGTGATCTTCGGGCTCCAGTGCTACGGGTCGGACATGAAGTCGGGCAGCATCTCCATCGGATCTCCGGCCTATGCCATGCAGGCCAGATATTGTGCGGCCCTGGCCCGGTATTACCGACTGCCCAGCCGGGCCGGGGGCGCGGTCAACGATGCCAAAAGCCTTTCCGCCCAGGCCGGGTATGAAAGCATGCTTTCCATGTTCACCGCGCTGCAGAACCGGGTGAGCCTGGTCGTTCACGGCGCGGGCATTCTGGACAGCTTTGCCGCCGTCTCTTTTGAAAAATTCATCATGGACCTGGAGATCATCCAGATGGTACAGTACTACATGGATGACATGACTGTGGACGACTCCACCCTTGACTTTGATCTGATCCAGTCGGTGGGGCCCGGCGGCCTGTTTCTCACCACCATGGATACCATGAAAAAATGCCGGACCCATGCCTGGAACCCGAAGGTGGCGCTGCGGGGGCATCTCATGGGCATGTCCCCCCATGAAAAACTGTTCAGCAACATCCGGAAAGCCAGAGAGCAGCTGCTGGCCCGGTATGCAGCCCCGGCCATTGAACCGGAAATCCTCGCTGCCATGGATGCGTTTGTGCGGTCCAGGGGGGTGGACCCGGACGATCTGCCCCTGTATGATTGATGCAGGTTTGAACCGTTACCCCGGGGGCGGGACGGCAGATGGATGCCGGCCGGCCCTTCCCGGCGACAGGGAGAAGACTATGAAAAAGACCATGAAAGCGATCGTCAAGGCAAAACCGGAATCCGGCCTGTGGCTCCAGGAAGTGCCCGTGCCGGACATCCGTCACAACGAGGTGCTGATCCGGGTGCTGCGCACAGCGATCTGCGGCACGGACGTGCATATTTACAACTGGGATGCCTGGGCCGCCAGAACCATTCCGGTGCCCATGCATATCGGCCACGAGTTTGTGGGCATCATCGAAAAAGTGGGATCCCATGTGGCGGATTTCAAAAAAGGGGACCTGGTGTCAGGCGAAGGGCATCTGGTGTGCGGCCACTGCAGAAACTGTCTGGCCGGCCGTCGTCACCTGTGCCGGGACACAAAAGGAGTCGGGGTGAATCGGCCCGGAGCCTTTGCCGAGTTTCTGGCCATCCCGGTGACCAATGTGTGGTATTGTGATCCGAAAATCCCCCTGGAAATCCTGGCCTGTTTTGATCCTCTGGGCAATGCCACCCATACGGCCCTGTCCTTTGACGTGCTGGGCGAAGATGTGCTGATCACCGGGGCCGGCCCCATCGGATGTATGGCCGCCGCCATTGCCCGGCACAGCGGGGCCAGGTATGTGGTGGTCACCGATGTCAACCCGTACCGCCTCGAACTGGCCAAAACAGCCGGGGCCGACCTGGCCCTGGATGTCACCAAGGCATCCATTGCCGATGCCCAGAAGGAACTGGGCATGAAGGAAGGATTTGATGTGGCCATGGAGATGTCGGGCAACCCTGCGGCCCTGGAGGGAATCCTGGACAACATGTGCCACGGGGGCAAGATCGCGCTGTTGGGGATCATGCCGGATCAGACCCCCATCGACTGGAACAAGGTGGTGTTCAATATGCTCACCATCAAGGGGATTTACGGCCGGGAGATGTATGAAACCTGGTACAAGATGACATCCATGATCCAGACCGGGCTGGACATCACCCCGTTGATCACCCACCGGTTCGCCTATACACAGTTTGAAGAAGGATTTGAGGTGATGCGCTCGGGAAAATCCGGCAAGGTGATCCTGGACTGGACCCGGACCAGGTGATTGTATCGGGCTGGAAAATGTTACCACGAAGGACACGAAGATGGGAGAATGAGTTATCTTTCTTTGTACCCTTCGTTATCTTCGTGGTGCAAAAAATAAAGACTGACATGAGGCATGTCCTCAAAATCATACAGGAGAAGGACAGATGAGTACAGATAAACTGGACGCAAGCCTGGCGCTGGAACTGGCAGCCCTTAAAGAAGAAGGCCGGGCCAAGGCACCGGAACGGATCATTCAGGGGTATATGCCCCCGGAAAAGGACCAGGGCCCCCGGTACCGGCTGCTAGGTTCCGACCAGTCATTCATGCGGTTCAACTCCAATTCCTACCTGTCTTTGTCCAGCCATCCGGAACTGATCGAGGCAGCGGACCAGGCCACCCGAAAATTCGGCGTGGGCCCCGGTGCGGTGCGGTTCATTGACGGGACCTTTGTTCACCATGTGAGCCTGGAAGAACGTATTGCCGGGTTTGTGGAAAAACCGGCCGCCAAGATCTTCAATTCCGCCTACACCGCCAACTGCGGCCTGGCCCTGTCCATTTCCGGCAGAAAGACCCACTGGATCGGGGACCAGCTCAACCACAACAGCATCATCCGGGCCATGCGCATCAGCAACGTGCCCGGTGAAAACAAGGGGATCTTTCGGCACAATGATATGGTGGATCTCAAACGCTGCCTGGATGCGGTGAGTCCGGACATGGACCGGGTGGTGGTGATCTTTGACGGGATTTTCAGCATGCGGGGGGATTATGCCCCCATCAACGAGATCGTGGAGATCTGCCGCTGTCATGAAGACAGGTTCCGGGACGGGGTGATCACGGTGGTGGATGATTCCCATGGCATCGGGGCCTTCGGAGAAACGGGCCGGGGCACCCCGGAATATGCCGGGGCATGGCCGGATGTGGTGGTGGGCACATTTGGCAAGGCCTTCGGGGTGAATGGCGGATTCATTGCCGGCAGCCCCACCCTGATCGAGGCCGTGCGCCAGAAGGCAGACACCTATATCTATACCAACCCCTTGAGTGTGGCGGACTGTGCGGCCGCAGTCAAAGCCCTGGATATCTGTGACAGCGATCAGGGCCGGGTGCTTCTCCAGCATCTGGGAGCCCGGACAGTGCAGTTCAGGAAGGGCCTGGACCGGCTGGGCCTGGAGTCCATTGACGGGCCTCATCCGGTGGTGCCCCTGATGGTCCGGGATACGGCCAGAACCCATGACCTGGTGAAATACCTGTATGACCATGGCGTGCTGGTGGTGGGCCTGACCTTCCCGGTGGTACCCAAAGGGGATGAAACCATCCGGTTTCAGATCAACGCCTGTCATACCCCGAAAGATATTGATCTGGTCCTGGATCTTCTGGCTGGATTTTTCTAAAAAAAAGGATGGCGCACCAGCTTTTTTCCCAACTCCTTGAATTCGGGACAAAATCAGTGTAGGATAGGATAAATTGACCCGGCGGCCTGACCTGACCCGGGCATGATTCACCCATTTTGACAAGGAGAAGATAGCATGGAGCCTGATAAATTCAGAGAGTCCAGACAGGAAATAAATCGCATGTGTAAAACCGTTCATGCCCTCATTGACCAGAAAGACCTGGAGGAGTCCAGGGCAGGGTACGAAAAGGTGCATGAACAGCTCAGCGTTCTCAAGCCCCAGGCAGAGGGAGAGATCCAGAAACGGTCCGTAAAGAACCTGGGGATCAAGCTCAAGAATCTGTCTACTCTGATCCATAAATTAAAACCCAAATCCGGCCGGTCCGGGAGCGCGGGTAAAGCCGGAATCACCTGGGATGAGGAACGCCTGTCCCAGCTGGCGCCCCTGTTTCTGGAAAAGGTGCTCCAGAACATGGAAAAAGACGAGGAATCTGCGGTCTGCCTGGGAACCACAGGCAAAGGGATCCGTCCCAACTACCAGATCCTTTACAGTGACAAGACCGTCACCCCCTTCAGCGGATCCAGCCACAAACCCAACCTGAACCCCGGCGCCGCCAATACCAAAAACATCTCCCCCCCTTTTTCCAGGCATATCATCCAAAGCGTGCTGACACAGAACAATCAGTAGATCTTTTCAGAAGTCCTGATGCCATGGTCCGGAAAAGACCGGATCATGGTTTTTCACGGGGATTGAACCGTTTGACCATTTTTACCCGGTTTCCGGTACCTGCGGCATCGCAGTCAAAGTCCACACAATCCATTACACACTGCATCATGTGAATTCCCAGCCCACCGGGCCGGATCTCTTCCAGATCCCGGGGGGGCCGGGCCGCCGGGTCCCATGGGCACCCGAAATCCTCGATGGTGATCGCAAGTTTGGTTGCATGCACCTCAAAATAAAGATGGATCATCCCGTGGGGTTGGTTTTTGTAACCATGGCGGATACTGTTGGCGCAGGCTTCGTCAACGGCCAGGATGATATCGGCGGCGTCTGGTTTGGATATCCCGATAATGGCGGTGATCTTTTTCACCATTTTCCGCACCAGCTGCAGGTATTTGGGATGGGAGGGAACGCTCAACACCAGGTTTTCAGGTTTCTGTTTCATGGAAAAACCCATTCTGTCCTAAAGGTTCAGGTGGGCCTACTCAGTTACATATATCCATCACAACCCCATCTGTCAATCGTGCCGGATAATATCCTGGTCCCACCCTGAACCCCGCCCTGTTTTGTCGTTGACACCCCGGCACTGCTGGGCTATGTATGCCCATTATGATACGTGTGGAAAACCTGGTGAAAACCTATGGAAAAACCGTGGCGTGCAACCGGCTGAACTGCCGGTTCGAGGGCCAGAAAGTGACCGTGATCCTGGGGGGGAGCGGGTCCGGTAAAACCACGCTTTTGCGTCAGCTCACCGGCCTGGAGCGGCCGGACAGCGGATCGGTTTTTTTTGACGGCCTGGACCTGACCCGGGCGTCCAGAAAAATGCTGTTTGAAAAAAGAAAGAAAATGGGCATGCTGTTTCAGGGCTCTGCCCTGTTCAATGACCTGAATGTGTTTGAAAACATCGCGTTCCCTTTGCGGGAGCACACGAAAATTGCTGACAGCGTTATCAAAAATATTGTGACCATGAAGCTGGAAATGGTGGGACTGCGGGGGACCGAGCATCTGATGCCCTCCCAGCTGTCCGGCGGAATGATGAAACGGGTGGGTCTGGCCCGGGCCATTGTCATGGACCCCAAGGTGATCTTCTACGATGAACCCACCTCCGGGCTGGACCCCATCTCCACCGGGGTGATCGGCAAACTGATCAGGGATCTGAATACCAAGCTGGATATCACGTCGGTGGTGGTTTCCCATGATATTGCCGCCAGTTTCAGGATTGCAGATAAAATCATCATCCTTTTTTACGGTGAGATCATCGCCCAGGGCAGCGTGGATGAGATTGAGAACAGCACCGATGAACGGGTCAGGCAGTTTGTGACCGGGTCTCCCGAAGGTCCCATCCCCTTTGCAAGGACCGATACCAGTTACCTGGATGCGCTGTTGGACGGTCCGGATGACAAAAAAGGAGATCACCTGTGACCCTGGATGTGGCAGCCGCCGTGGGCCGGGTGACCCTGACCTGGGTCCAGATGCTCGGCCGGAGCGGTGTGTTTCTGTGCCTGGCAGTGTTTCAGGCCTTTGTTCCGCCATTGAGGACGAGCCGGCTCATCCGGGAGCTGGAGATCATCGGGTCCAACTCCTTTCTGATCGTGCTGGTCACCGCACTGTTCACCGGCATGGTTCTGGCACTGCAGGGATATTATACCTTGACACAGTTCGGGGCCGAAGCCCTTCTGGGATCGGCGGTGGCCCTTTCGATCATCCGGGAACTTGGGCCGGTGCTGTGCGCCCTCATGGTGACCGGCCGGGCCGGCTCGGCCATGGCGGCCCAGATCGGTATCATGAAGATCACAGACCAGTTCCCGGCCCTGGAGATGATGGCCATTGACCCGGTCAAGTATGTGATCAGCCCCAAGATCATTGCCGGCATCATTTCTCTGCCCCTGTTGACCGCTTTTTTCGACGTGGTGGGGATCATGGGGGGGTACCTGGTGGGGGTGCAGCTGCTGGGGGTGAACCAGGGGGCGTATTTCGGGAAAATGATCGCCTCGGTCACCTTTGCCGATATCTACGGCGGGGTGATCAAATCCCTGAGCTTCGGCCTGCTCATCACCTGGATCTCCTGCTTCATGGGGTTCATGGCCAGACCCACCACCGAAGGGGTCAGCCAGGCCACCACCCGGGCCGTGGTGGTGACATCCGTGTCCATCCTGGTGGTGGATTATATCTTGACATCTTTATTGCTATAGGATGTAATATCGGCCATGTACGGCAGAAAAACAGAAATTTCAGTGGGCCTGTTCATGATCGTGGGAATGGCCTGTCTGGTGTATCTTTCCGTCAACCTGGGCGGGGTGGCGCTGTTCGGATCCGATACCTATACCATTGAGGCCTCGTTCCGGTCGGTGGAGGGCCTGGAGCCCGGAGCGGCCGTGGAAATTGCCGGTGTGCCCGTGGGAAAGGTGAAGCAGATCCGTCTGGAGGAGACCGACGCCAGGGTGGTCATGGAGATCCGGCGCCCTGCCAGAATTCCCGATGATACCATTGCATCGGTCCGCACCAAGGGGATCATCGGCGACAAATTCATCAAACTGTCCCCGGGCTGGTCAGACGCGTACCTGTCCGACAAAGATCTTCTCCTGGATACCGAATCAGCCATCAGCATCGAAGAGCTCATCAACAAATACCTGTTTGACAAATAAGGTGCGGCCATGGAATTTCAGATGGAGATCGTCAAGAAAAAAAACACCGCCCTGGTCCGGGTGACCGGTGAGGTGGACATGTTTACCTCGCCGGGCCTTCGGGACACATTGGTCTCTTTTTTCAAGAAAAAAGCGGCCGCAGTCGTGGTGGACCTGTCCGGGGTTTCCTACATGGACAGCTCGGGCATCGCGACCCTGGTGGAAGGACTGCAATGGAGCCGGAAAAACAACCGGCAGTTCATCCTGGCAGGTATAGGGGATACGGTATTCAATGCCCTGTCCCTGACCAAGCTGGACCAGGTGTTCACCATTCATGAAAACGCGGACCAGGCCTTTGCGGCCATAACCCAAAACACCCTGAAAGAAAGCTGATCCATGAAAAAAATGAAGGTAACACCCCTTTTCGTATTGACCGTCAGCCTGCTGTTTTCTTTTTCAGTTGCAACCGCCGGGGCGCCTTCGCCCAGAGATCAGCTCCAGACCAGCATTGATGCAATCCTGGAAGTTCTCAAAGACCCGTCCTTGCAGGGGGATGCCAATACCGACGTCCGGCGGCAGGCGCTGCGGGAAAAAATCTATGCGCGGTTTGATTTTGAAAGGATGTCCCAGCTCAGCCTGGGCCGTCACTGGCGGGATATAAGTCCTGAGGAAAGGCAGACGTTTGTAAATCTGTTCTCCCGGCTGCTGGAAGACACCTATGTGGGAAAGATCGAGGGTTATACCGATGAAAAGGTGGTCTTTCTCAAAGACCAGGTGAGGGATAAACGCGCCCAGATCGATACAAAGATTGTCACCGACACCATTGAGATCCCCATCGATTACCGGATGTATGAAACCGATGCCGGGCAGTGGATGGTGTATGACCTGGTGGTGGAGGGAGTCAGTCTGGTGGCCAATTACCGGTCCCAGTTCACCCGGATGCTGGAGTCGGATTCCTTTGACGCCCTGATCCGGGAGCTTGAGCAAAAAACAGATTCATAAACTGCTAATCATTTTCTAACCTGCCGCTCATCATCTGTTAAACAAATCCTTATAAAAAAGGGGTATTTTCACGGTCAGTTCAGTGAATAACCCCTTTTTTACAAGGTGACCATGTCTTCTTTCAATTTGCTGCTGGTGCTGCTGGTACTTACGGCTGCCGGATATTGCCTGGGCCGGAAACGGGCGGTTGCCGTGGCGGACGCCGCAGGCGGCGGGCAGCGGATACTGCATTCCAGGCCCACCTACTACGGCGCCCTGGCAGCCCTGTGGTGTGCCATACCGGCCCTGCTGGTGTTCTCTGTATGGCGGGCCTTTGAGTCCACTGTGATCACCCAGCTGGTGATCGCCGGCCTGCCCGCCGACCTTCAGGCCCTGCCCCCCGACCGTCTGGGACTGGTGATGAATGATGTCAAAAACCTGGTGTACGCCAACATTGTCGGCGGAGAGATTACTCCGGCAATCCAGGCGGCAGCGGATCAGTATTTACGGCTCAAAACCATCGGCAATGCCGCCCTGGCTGTCCTGGCCATCACCATCGGCATTGCCGGCATGCTGTGGGTGCAAAAAAAGATATCCCCCTCTCTGCGGGCCAGAAATCATGTGGAAACCACGATAAACTGTCTGCTGGTGGCCTGCGCCTCCCTGGCCATCTTCACTACCATCGGCATTGTCCTGTCGGTACTGTATGAAGCGATCCGGTTTTTCAGGGTCATCCCGGTTCATGAATTTCTGTTCGGATTGAACTGGAGCCCCCAGATGGCCATCCGTGCGGACCAGGTGGGGTCCTCCGGGGCCTTCGGCGCCGTTCCGGTATTCATGGGCACCCTGCTTATCTCGGCCATTGCCATGTGCGTGGCGGTTCCCATCGGCCTGATGTCCGCCATTTACCTGTCAGAATATGCGGGCAAACGGTTCCGGGCCGTGGCCAAGCCCCTGCTGGAGATCCTGGCCGGTATCCCCACCGTGGTGTACGGGTTCTTTGCCGCCCTGGTGGTGGCACCCATTATCCGGAACGCAGGCATCACCCTGGGCCTGGATGTGTCTTCTGAAAGCGCCCTGGCTGCGGGCCTGGTCATGGGCATCATGATCATTCCCTTTGTGTCCTCCCTGTCTGATGATGTGATCAATGCCGTTCCCCAGTCCCTGCGGGACGGCGCCCTGGGCCTGGGATCCACCCACAGTGAAACCGTCCGGCTGGTGGTGCTGCCCGCAGCCCTGCCCGGGATTGTGGGCGGGGTGCTGCTGGCGGTATCCCGGGCCATCGGCGAGACCATGATCGTGGTCATGGCCGCCGGCCTGGCCGCCAATCTCACCGTGAATCCGTTGAAAACCGTGACCACGGTGACGGTTCAGATCGTCACTCTGCTGGTGGGAGACCAGGAGTTCGACAGCCCCAAGACCCTGGCCGCATTCGCGTTGGGCCTGATGCTGTTTGTCATTACTCTGATTCTCAATATCATCGCCCTGGGGGTGGTG